>CAZJIH010000037.1:0-19476 GCA_964545935.1 uncultured Akkermansia sp.
TCAATATAAAAAATTTTCATTTTTTTTATTTGAGTACCCGACCAATCTCGCGATTGGCGGCAAAAAATATGGGCACAGCCGAAAGCAGAACACAGCCGAGTAAGCTGAAGGATATGAGGCGGATCTCCGGCATGATATCCTGCAACGTTAGTGTATGTACTTCTAATTTAAGGATTTCCACAACAATAAACTTCTGGAAATACATAAAGGTTGCAATAGCGCCGACAAACGACGCGAATACAAGAATGAGATTCTCCGCGATGAACGCACCGACAAGCAGGAGCGGATGAATACCGAAACTTTTCATCAACGTGTAAATGTACTCATTTTGACGATATTCCATGCCTGCCAAAGCTGTAAGAAGTATCCCCACAATTACACAGATACCTAGGCACAGAGCAATGCGACATTGCGTTTGTTTACTGAGCAAATCATCCATTCTACTAAGAATCGGAGAAGCCGAAATAATAGATCCAACAGCCTTTTCATACCCCTCTAACATGCGTAAATAGTGTTCAGCCTTCACAATCGCATCCGATGATTGCAAATCATGCACCCTCAATACAATAGTATAAAGTGCACCTGTGTTATAATCCGGGAGTATGCGTTTAACTGTGTCCGGTGGTACAATCAATGCCCCCTCAGCTACAATGCGTGCCAAAGCATGTCCGTCAGGTAAGTCTTTCACCGCAACAGGAATACGTTGCTTCTTCAGATACACATCCCCGGGACCGGGCATCATCACACGACGATCGGCTGATTGTAGCAAGGTCGGTCTACCATCCGCCGCCATCAACGGTTGCATCTGGTTTGTGCGTTGAAAGGGAAACGTGTACACATGTACGCTTCTACCCCCATGCCGGGATACGGAACCGACTAGTTTCAGTACGTAAGAATCCGCTCCCAAAACTTCGGTAAATTCACGTTGCGAAGGTAAATACATCGCATGCTCTTCAGGTGCGGACACAGTGCTTACCACAATATCTGCACCGCGGGTAATGAGCTCATGCCGTACCACACTTAGCGTAATTACAAAACTACCGAGAGCAGCTAAAGCACTAAGTGTTAAAAAATAAACTACTAATACACGCGCAATGGGACTGGAAATACGCGAAAACCAGCGGTGTATTGTATCCTTAGCGAGATACAGGATGGTCAAAATCAATGAGATCATCGGCTAAGTCAAGCAAGCGAGCATCATGCGTACAAATGATGCATATACGATTCCTTGCATCCTTGAGCACAAGCTTTTTTATAATAGATGTATTGTCATCATCCAAACCGGACGTCGGCTCATCTAACAACACGATAGGTGAATTTTTCATCAATGTACGGGCCAGCGCGGCGCGTTGAGCCTGACCACCGGATAGCATATCGGCTCGGCGGTGTCGCAACTCCTGCAATCCGAGATCTGTAAGTAACTCTTCGCAAAGCGGTTTCCAAAGTTTACCCGGTAGTACCGCCATCTCCGCCGCCAACCTTAAATTCCTTTCTACACTCACCAATGGTAAAAGATTGATCCCCTGAAACATGTACGCAACCTCCCGCCTATGATAGCGTCGACTCGTTACTTTTACCCCACTGGGTGTCACTATTTTCCCTCTATCTGCTTTCAGATACCCGGCCAATAATTTAAGTAATGTTGTTTTCCCGCTACCCGAATATCCTTTGAGTACCGTGATCCCCGGTAAGAATGCGTGCGTAAAGCAGTCCAACACCTTCTCCCGACGTGTATATCCGAAAGTTACGCTCTCGCATACCAATTTCATGGCATATTGTCCGATGTAGTAGATTTAGGACTCAGGAGGATATCTCGTTCCGCAATGAGTAAAATAACATAATCGGGGTAAAGCAAGGAGACTAATTGTTGCCAATCTTCACAATCCGAGGCAGCCGGATGCCGTAATAGGTCAGCTTTGGATACTCGCATGCTCCCTTTATCCGCATTATAACTCACCACCGCTTCCATCCTGCTCCCCAAGATTTTATACGCAGTTGCGTGTTCTTGCTCCGGAATTTTGAAGAAAAAGACGAGCATATCGCCGGTACTTCCGCTGCGTTCAACACGCCGGAAGGCGTAAGTCCCGCATAGTTTTTTTGCTCCGGGTAATTCCACCGCCGCACTGAAATTTTCCGGAGGCAACAAACTTAGATTTGTATCCGTAATGCTCACGGTGATGTAGAAGGACGAATCATCGCAGATCGTAGCGAAGGGATACGATGGATTCTGCACATATTCAAATGGTTGCGTTGGGTCCTCCGGCATCGTGAAATGGTACTGTATCCGCCCGGTAAATGGCATGTGCAGCGTCAATTCATCATGCTTATCGTTAAATTCTTTGCGTTTTCGCCGTTCCATCGTGCTCAACTCACGTTCATTCAACGAAATGCGTTCATCTATATCCTGCAGTGCATCTTGGGTCGCTGCCGCGTCTCCTTCTTCAGGACGATAATCTTTTGCGTAAGCGCGTTCACTCGGTGTCAGCGACAGATAAAATCGCAATTTTTCACGCTGTAATTCCAGCTTACGTATTTCGTCTTTCTTTGACAGACGTTCCCTCTGTATCTGCAGTTCCATATCCTCACGCTCCTCTTCCGTTTTTTCCTTGTTGAGCACCGCTATCACGGTTCCCTTTTCTACCCGTTGTTCGGTGTTTACCATCAAATCACTCACCATCCCTTTTGTCGGAAAAGAAAGTGTCGTAGCCTGCTCCGGTACTATCTTAGCATCAAATTTACCGATGACAATTTCCTCTGTCGCCGGAAGCCATGCCGACGTAAGCAAGAGTAAACCGAGTACCTGCCGCAATACCTTCATAATCCTTACATAGGAAGCCCCAACCCACCGGTCACTTTCCGTATCTCCTCCTCCGATTTTTCCTTCGCTTGCTTTAACGCATCCTGTACAGTTTTAAGTACCATAGTTTCTAAAAAATCCACATCCTCCGGGTCAACAATGGCGGGGTCTATGTGTAATTCTAAAAGCTCCCCCGCACCATTGACTGTCGCCTTTACCTTGCCGCCAGCGGCTTCCGTTGTGATCTGCATCTTTGCAACACGTGCCTGTGCCTGCATCACCCCTGCCTGCATGGCCTGTGCCTGTTTCATGAGATTCTGTATATTCATTGTTGTTTAACTATTTTAGCTTCAAATTCTTTGAGGGCCTGTTCAATAAGCGGGTCCTTGTAAAAATCGTCTTCAGGGAGTGCGTGTTTCGTCTCTTTAGGCGTCCGAGAAGTTGTCTCTTCTTTCGTACCCCCTACTGCTTCTTTTTTTTCTACCTGTACAACATCGGAGCGCGTAGGTGGTTCTAGTGGCTCTTCCACGGGTTCGGGTACCTGCGCATCTACGACAACACGGATACGGTCCAATTGATACCCACAGTCTCCCTCAAGTATCTCTCGTACGATTTGCACGACATCGTCGTTCAGCAAAGCATCACGACTAACTATATCCTTGGGGTTTATGGCTATTGTGACCAATCCAGCATCTTCCCCGACATATACTGTGTTGCCTATAATCCCGGCTTTTAACGGTGCACGTGCACGTGCCGCTGCCAACGCTTCCTCCCATATCTCACCGTTAAGCGCGACCTTGGTCGGTTCTGTCGGATCATTCGAAAAACTCGGAGGAGCATCATCTATTGGTTCCAGTACATCGGCGGGTGGCTGCTCCCCCGGCTCAGCTACTGCTTCATTCGCTCCCACCACGGGTTCGTGCTGTACTGTTTCCGCATCAATACCTTGCGGTACGGTTACTTCACGTGGTTCCTTCGGCTGTGCCGCGGGTGGATTTACCTTACCGTCTGCCGGCAAGGGTATGTCAGGCAGTATTTCCGTGGCTATGGGAGTGTCAGGTACGGGTGCTCCGTTGAGTGCCTTAATGATGTCACTGATATTTGCCTGTGCCAACGAATGAACTGCCTGTATGATGCCGAGTTCCAAGTGCAACCGTCTATTCGTGCTCCACCGCATTTGCTCCTCCGCTCCGGATAGAGCTTCCATCATACTTACAATCTTATCGAGCGGAATGCGTGTGATATGCTGCATCAAGGGTTCTCGCCATACACTCGGTATGGATACGCAACTTTCCTGCGGCGCTACCTTCGCTACCATCAGTTCCCGAACAGTTCCCATCATTTCTTCCAAAAATTGTTTCATGTCACGTCCGGCTTCAGACAGCTCGTGCACCAAGTGCAGTAAACTCGGAAGCTGCCTATCGAGCATGTATGCTACGGCACGCGCTACTATATCCCGCCCGGTCACCCCGAATACATCATTTACATGGCGCTCTGATATGCAATTTCCGCAAAATGCTACGAGTTGATCGAGCATGGATTGCGCATCTCGCATGCCTCCATCGGCAACAGCGGCTATCGCATACGCCGCATCTTCATTCAGTGTCACTCCTTCTAAACTCGCTATGTGTATCAGATGCTTCGCTATGATGTCCGCCGGAATAGGGCGTAAGTCAAATCGTTGACACCGCGACAATATCGTCGGTAGTATCTTATGAGGCTCCGTAGTCGCGAAAATAAACATGACATGCTCCGGCGGCTCTTCAAGTGTCTTCAATAAGGCATTGAAGGATTCCTTTGTTAGCATGTGCACTTCATCTATGTAGATAATTCGATACTGCCCGCGTGTCGGTGTTATTTGTACATTCTCCCGTAAATCCCGTATGTTATCTATTCCACGATTCGATGCCCCGTCTATCTCCATCACATCTAAACTACGTCCCTCTGCTATCTCACGACACACATCTTCATCCGGATCAAAATCTACCCTCGGACCCCCGCTGCAATTCAGCGCCTTTGCGAATATCCTCGCCGTAGAAGTTTTTCCTGTCCCTCTCGGTCCCACGAATAAATACGCGTGCGCCAGCCGTTTCTGCTCTATCGCATTGCACAACGTCCGCACCACATGCTCCTGCCCGAGTACATCTTTGAATGTACGTGGACGATACTTCCTAGCAAAAACCTGATAACTCACGCTTCCAAGTCTACACCCGCCAACCTGCTTTTGCAAGCATAATCTCCGCACCTACCCCGAAAAATCACACCTCTCCCAATAAAATTTTTGAAAAGACCACACGCGGTAAGCGCTAATCCGGCGGTGGGACTAGCCTCAGGGCAAGACTCTACTTTTGATGCGCCTGAAGACAGGTGGGGGAACACAGGTAGCGACCCATCTTTCCCAACCCGGGGTATTGACAAAGCCGCGTACGAGAGAGGAAGATATTTCTTCGAGTTCACCGGGTGCTACCATAAAAATGGTATCTATACCCGGTTCCATTCGACTATTCATACGTGCCATAACTTTTTCATATTCAAAGTCGGCTGAACCACGTAAACCACGTAGCAAATGAGTGGCACCGGCTTCACGAGCAAAGTCAACGAGAAAACCATGATTGACAACGGCAACCCGTACGCGAGCTCCAAGATCACTTACCATCTCTTCCAAAGCAGCGCGGCGTTCCCGAGTACTGAGAAAAGGAACTTTATCAGGGTTGACGGCTAGGGCAACGACTAAAACATCAAAAAGTTCGACACCACGACGAATCATCCAAAGATGCCCATTGGTGGGAGGATCGAAGCTACCTGCGTATATTCCGATGCGCTGCGTGCTCATAGCTAAAAGTGAAGCTCTACGGACGCGCTCCCCCCTTTCCCGGGGAAAGAAGCGCAAAAAGAGAGGCGGGAGCGGGATTCGAACCCGCGAAATAACGGTTTTGCAAACCGCCGCCTTAGACCACTTGGCTATCCCGCCGCATCAAGACGCCAAGGAGTATATAACTAGAGTGCCGATTTGTCAAATTTTTTTACGAAAAAAATGTAAAAAAACGTATCCGTCCCAAGAAAATTTTGAGAAACGCCGCAATGTTAATTTCCATGCGTGTTACAGACGCTCTGCGTACCAAGGGTGCTTCAACCTCACGGGTACATGGATTTTTCCCCACGCATCATTTTAGCTTTGCTTCTCCCGCCGTACCTGCGTAACTCCGTTGCGCTTAACTCTTTCACTTCGTACGTCATTCTTCGTACTTGCTCTCCCGCGTCTTCCAGCCGTAGAGTCATCTTCCTCCACTAAGTCTTCAATTTTCTTGGGTCAGATGTGGAAAGGATTGTACAGACGCTTGACAAAGTAGGGGGATGTGGTAAAATGGCGACGATATGTTGCTGGAGATAAAACAATACGGGGACGAAGTGTTGAGGGAGAGTTGTGCGCGGGTGGAGAAGATAGAAATCGAACATAATACACTTGCAGTAAATATGTTAGAAACAATGTATGCTGCACGTGGAGTAGGGTTAGCGGCGCCGCAGATCGGCATCGGTATTCAGCTCGTGGTTATCGATATACCGGAGGAAGAAGAGGAGGAAGAAGAAGGTGAGGCACCTGCCGAAAAAATTACCGTAAACGGGGAAACATGCGATATGCGAAGCATCATGCCCTTGGCTTTTGTTAATCCGGAAATAGAACCTTACGGTAAACAGGAAATAGATATAGAGGGGTGTCTCAGTGTGCGCGATATACGTGCTCAGGTGTCCCGCCCTTCGCGCGTGCGTGCTAAATTGCAATTATTAGACGGACGGGTTATCGAAGTAGATTGCGGAGGTTTATTGGCGCGGTGTATCCAGCATGAATGCGACCATTTGAAGGGTATCATCTTTACCGATCGCGTATCCAGTGCGGCTAAGATAACGCTCGCGAAAAAACTTAAGCGAATCGAGAAAAATAAATAAATTCCTACCGGGTCGCGTCCTGCCGTCGCTCACCGCGGTGTATCTCCTCAATCCGCCCCACTCCATTTACGATTTTGGTTAGGTCAAATGCTTCCTCCGTTGCGCCTAACTGTTTCGCTTCGCACGTCGTACTTCGTTCTTGCTCTTCCACGCGTCTTCCTGCCGTAGAGTCATCTCCCTCCACTAAGCCTTTAATTCCCCCGGGACAAATGTGATTTTTATCGGGGCAAACGCGTGGTTCAGCGCTTGACTTTTTCCCGCCACAGTGATAAAGTAACGGCATGGGAATGCTTCCGGTTATAGCGTATGCGGCGATAGCGGGTACGGCGGGGTATTTGAATCCGATAGCGCAGGTCGGTGAAGAGGGCTATCGGTCTGTGCCGGCGTATCAACTGCGAGGAGTTTTTCAGAATGATTCCGTTTCCGGTGATGATTGTAATTTTTCGCACGGAACACGTATAGATTACGTACAAAATATGAAAAACGGGGATGCGTGGGGGCTGAGCATAACGCAGAATATGTATACGCCGGAGATACATACGCAGGGGAATGTATACGGGCAGCACCCGTATTGTGGGTACTTAGCATTCGGAGGCGGGTATTTGCTGAGGGGGAAGCGTTTCGGGTGTGCGACGGAGCTGCAGGTCGGGACTACCGGGCATGCATCCATGGCGGGGCAGACCCAGAATACGGTACATCAAATGCTCGGCATGGATGAATGGGAAGGTTGGCATGAGCAGGTTCACTCCGAAGTTACCGTTCAGCTTACCTCACGCCAGGAGGTACTCCTAGACGAACGGGCATACCGCGACGGTTGGGAAAGTGATTTAACGGCACAGATACGTGAATCCGCGGGAACCTTTAATCTCTCCGGCGGCACAGGCGTGGTATTTCGCATCGGACGGAACCTCCCGCCTACTATGTCGACATGCAACATCGACGGCGCCAATTTCGGTTCCGATGTCATCGATAAACCGAACTACAAACGTAGCGAGATAGGATATTTTTTATTAGCGTCGGTATACGGGGAATACGTAGCGCGCGACATGGGGATAGACGGCGGAGTATTTCATCATTTTGATCGCACGTGTTCGCGGAAACCGTGGCAGGTTCAGGGGCAGGCGGGGATCGGCGTAGCTCATAAAGGTATCGATTATTTTGCGGGCGTACTTGTGCACAGTCGCTCATACCGCACACAGGATAAAGCCTCTATCATGGGAGTTTTTTCCGTAGCTTGGAACTGGTAAACCCGCCATGCCGGCACCGCACGAACCGACATCGACAAAGCCGCCGGAAGGCAGAAGCGGCGGGGGAGTGGGGCAACGGGCAGCGCTCCGGGTCTTGTTCGCGCTGTGTACGCTGTTATTGGCAGGCGGATTGCCGTGGGGTGGGGCGGAGGATGTGTACCGGTGCGGGTTCATGCAGGTGCTCGGGGTAGGCATCGGGGTGATGTGTCTCTGCGCAGCCCGGCGACTTTCACGGGGGGAAAGCGCACGCTTCGCAGCCGGGGCAGTGTGCCTCTTTTTCGCCCTCGCCGGCGTCGGTATAGCCCTGAAATTCGGGGGAAAGACGTACACCTTTGCCCGCATGGGAAGCGGTATGTGGTTCGGTGCCGTAGGGACAGCGTGCTCGGCGCTCATCGGGCTCTGTTTCATCGCCGTATTCGGATACTTGGGATATCTGTGCATGCGTGTAAAAAAATTGTGGGTAGCCGGTATGCACTTATGCTTGGTGGTGCTTCTGATCGGTGCTTTCGTGGATTTTTACTGCGAACAACGTATCCCGCTCGTATGCGCGACAGACGCACCCGACTCATTTACCGGCGACTCGGGACTGCCCTTTCGTGTGGCTGTAAAGCATTTAGATATAATAAGATACGATGATACTAATACGTACATATTGATGGTACACCGAGCCGGTAAATGGCATGCGGAGGCACGAGGAACACGCGATGGCTCACGCATCCGCT
This sequence comes from uncultured Akkermansia sp., assembly GCA_964545935.1. Lineage (GTDB taxonomy): Bacteria > Verrucomicrobiota > Verrucomicrobiia > Verrucomicrobiales > Akkermansiaceae > Akkermansia. Next base: position 8,712 of record CAZJIH010000037.1, read on the forward strand.
TCGGGGATGAAAGCCGGCAACTCTCTGAACTACATCAAATTAACGGCGGGAATAGTCGCTTTTACGCGGTACCGGGATACCCCCCGAGGGTACTTGTACAGCAGATGCCGCCCGTGCGGGAATACCGAGCAGTGTGCAGTCTGCGTACGGAAACGGGCGAGACCGGGGAAGCGGACATTCGGGTCAATGAACCGGCTGAGTGGGAAGGGTATAGGATTTACCTGATGAACTGCAGTGCGGACGGACGCCGTGTTCAGCTACTGGCACGACGCGCTCCGGGTGCTGAATGGGTACGGATCGGAGCCATCGGGTTCCTTCTCTGCGCCTGCGGATGGTTTTTTTCTCACGGTGCGAAAAAGATATCATGACTGCTTTACTACCAATCCTTACCGTATGCGGTGCGTGTTTTTTCGCGGCAGCCTGTGCCACGCTGAAACAAGGCGCGCGCTGCGGACACGTCCTGCTGACGCTCGGAGCGGTGTGTAGCGCACTACTCGTGGTAGCCAACGGTTTGGTCGCGCAGGCGCCGCCCTTCGGGAACATGCGGCATGTGCTGTGTTTGTTGCCGCCGGCCCTGGTAATTGCCGGTTTTCGGTTGCGGTACGTGGGGGTGACGGCATGGTGCGGCATCGCCGGGGTAGCAGCCGTAGCCCTTTGCGGTGCCGCGTGTATGCCGATTCACGCCGAATGGCGACAGGCCCCCGCTCTCCGTTCCGTTTGGTTTGTGCCGCACGTCGCCGGCTACGTTTTAGCTTATGCTTTGCTGGCGCTTGCATTCGTTTATGCCCTCGGTGCCCGGGGGGAGGCGCGTCTCTCCCGTTTCGCCGCAGCCGATGCCCTAGTGCGCCTTGCTTTTCCCTTCCTTTCTTTCGGTTTATGCAGCGGAATGCTCTGGGCAGATGAAGCATGGTCGCGGTACTGGGCTTGGGATATCAAGGAAGTATGGGCACTTCTTACTTGGATCGTTTACCTCGCTTATTTCCATTCGCCGAATTCTGTCCCAGTGCGTCGGGTTCTTATTATGCTGGGTTTTGCTGCTGTAGTAGTTACGTTTATTATCGTTAATTTTGCGACAAATACTACCGGATCGTTGCACAAATATTAACCGGTGAACCGCTGAACCGCTGCTCCCGCCACCCCGCCCCAATGCCCACCACACCCGCCCTCCCGCCGCATTTTTGATTTTAGATTTTTGATTTTTGATTGAAATTCTAGGCGCTTCCGTTGCGCAAGGATTTATTACAATGCATAGCCATCCAATAAGAGAAGCATGTGATTGCCAATTTCTCCGGACAACATCTCGGATATTCGCATCTATTCGCTCAAAACAACGTCTAAACCTAACTTTTTCTGCAAGGATTACCCATCCTAGAAATGATGCGGGTTGTATCATCCGAAAAGTGGTTCTATTGGATGGCTATGATTACAATGCAAAGCTGTGGCGTACCGCAGGCGGTAGAAAAGTTCCTTCCGTGGTGGGACGCGCAACGGAGCGCGCCAGCTAGCGCGGTATGTCCGAAAATACGAGCTACGGAATATGTTTTTTTTGCACGATTCCGTATTGACAAATTGTCGGTTACGTGTTTCAATGGGTGTGATGCATCCGTGTGTGGTACGGGTGTAGGGAAGATGTGAGAATTATGAAGGCGCAGGATTATCCACCTGATGTGCGAGAGCTTATCAAGGCGTTGGCTCGTATGCCCGGGACGGGGAAGCGCACGGCTGAGCGATTGGCGTTGTGGTTTTTGATGCGAGCGGGGAAAGACGCGCAGCTCATAGCGGATGCGATATCGCGCGCGGTTGAATCTACCGGAACATGTCCGAATTGCGGTTTTTTTTCTTTGCGAGGGGAGTTATGTACGGCATGCGGAGATCCTGAGCGTGATACATCCCAAATTTGTGTAGTTGAACGCGCTACGGATGTCCTGCCTATCGAACACAGCGGCTCATTTCACGGTCTTTACCACTGCCTCGGCGGGAAAATTTCTCCTTTGGACGGTATTTTGCCGGAGACACTGAACATTGAACCACTTATTCGGCGAGTTCAAACCGTTCCGCAGTGTGAGGTTATACTTGCTGTCGGTAACGATGTAGAGGGGGATGCTACAGCGCTTTACCTTGCCGAGCGTCTGAAACCCCTCCCTTGTCGAATTACACGGCTTGCCCAAGGGATGCCTGCCGGAGCCGGACTTTCGCAGGCCGATGCAATCACCCTCATGCGTGCGCTTAACGGACGCACCGAACTGAATCCCTGACGACTTTTGATGCAAGATTGTGCGCAGCGACGCTACTGCTGGGCCGCAAATCCCTGTCTCAATTGCAATTGTTCGATAGCTTGCTGCGTGTTTTTGAATTGGAGGAAAGTTTTAAGGTGAGAATTTTCGAGAAGGCTCACGAAACGTTTTTCTTGGACAAGAGTACGAAGTCCGCGGTCGCGAAAGAGGTCGAGGAAGCGAGAAGGGTGGGGGATGCCGGAATTTTCGAGGCATTGGTGGTAAAACGAGACGATTTGGTCATCTTGAAGGGAACAACCGTAGGCAACGAGACATGCCAGTTTAGTATGGTCCGGATTGTCTAGGGGATTGATTTTATGGAGCCAAGAGGTAATTGGAGAAGCACGGAGTGCATTTTGAAGGCGGGAAGCCCAAGGGAGTTCCGGTGTAGCATCTGCGGGGGAAGAAGCGAGCTCGTGATAAAAACTGACGAGCGAGACATCGCCGTAGTATGAGATACCGAGTGTAGCAAGCCAAAGCATCAGCACACACATCAAAGTCGTTGTGAGGATACCGCCGGCTGTAGCCCCACCGCGTCGCCACGAAAAAAGGTGAGAGAACCAACTCATGCCGTGAAAAAAGATCGAGAAGACGAAGATAGCGGAAAGCCAAGCGAGGACCTGAACCATCCACGGCTGCGGTGAATTCGTCATCAAATCAAGTATGGTAAAACCATTTTTTTGAACAAAAATCCACGTAGCGATAGCGCCGACGCCTGCTATAGCCAAAAGCAACATTTTGATAACACCCTTAAACAGGGTGAAGGCAACGATGGCGACAAGAATAACAATAAGAGCGATAGACATAAGAAGATTAAGGATTCGAAGGGTGGTATTGCATCAACTCGGAGAGAGCGGCACGGGTTTGAAGCGCGGCAGTATGCCGGGGGTCAAGGAGTAGGGCTCGTTCCAGAGCTGTCATAGCGGCTTGGTAATAGCGGAGTTCGATAAGAATAAGAGCCAGCCTGAACTGAGCTTCGGCGTTTTCAGGCACCGCACGCGTGCAGGCCAACATCTGCCGCAAAGCGTCAGTCGGACGGTGCAAACGCGCGAGAAACACAGCATAGTCCATATAAGGCACAGGCGATGAAGGGTCTAGGTGAATAGCACGACGGTATTGATTTTCCGCTTCTTGGGTATTGCCGGCGGCGAGAGCGAGAGCCGCCAGCTGCATGGCCCCGCTCGGTTGGTCTGCCCGAAAAACTGCCGCGTCATATATTTCCGAAAGAGCTGCCGGGGAAACCGGCTGTTGCTGCTCGAGGGTGCACCAAGCGGCGGCATGCCGCACTGCGCGAACCGGGTCGTTGAGCAGAACCGGCACGTGGGAGCCCGGAATGTCAGCGGCAGCGGCACGCACCGAGGGATCGGCATCCGAAGCGGCACGGGCGGCAGCTTGTTGAATCGCCGGAGAAAGCGGACAACGTGCCAAGAGCTCGAGAAGAGTAGCGCGCCATGCCGGGGATGTTTCACGCTCCAACACCCGTAAAAGCTCACCCGCGTCCGCCTGCCCGCGTACAGCGTGAAAAATAGCACGGGTACGGGGACGCCGCTCCTCCGTAATTTGTTTAGGTATAGCGCGTTGAAGTACATCCGCCGCCCACTGAGCATCCTTATCTTTATGGCACATCGTGCAGGAATTCGGCGTACCCAATTCGAGGGAAAGCGCCGGGTCCGGAATATTCAGGGAGTGGTCACGCCGAGGATCACGCGCCATGTACTTCGATTCCGGCATGTGACACTCCACGCAGCGTCCGCCTATAGAATCACGCGGACAAGTCCCTGCCGGTGCCCCGGTAGAAAGAGGGGCTTTTTTCCCGTTGACGGTCTCTCCCGCGGCGTGGCAGCGTAGGCACAGGCTGTTATCTTCCCACGGCAGGAGCGTTTCGCCGGTGTGCGGGTCATGGCAATCCAAGCAGGTCACCCCGGCGGCTCCCATGCGACTCAGTCGGTACCCGGTCTCCGTAAAAACCTCATCGTGCTGCATGCCGTTGGCGTAAAAGACACCCGGTGCCAAGGGAAGCTCCAAGCGATAGTGATCTTCAAAACGATCACCCGGCCGAAATCTGTCGTCAAAAGCATCCGCACGCGCGTGACAGGAAGCACATACATCACTCTTTTGCCTGTCTGTCAGTTTCCTGCGTGAACGCTGCGCCGTACATCCGTCTAAAGCGTCCGGATGAGCCGAAGCAGGATGACATGCCAAGCAGGTAACCCCCATCTCCGTCTCCTCCGAACGATAATAATCTGCCTCGGGGTCGTAATTTTTACGGAACCCCGTCACATGACAAGCCGCGCACTGAGAATTCCACGTCATGCCACGCCCGGTGTAGTGCCCCCAGTCGCCGGCATGCCGCTCAGCAGTACCCTCCGCACGCAACCGCGCATCGTCCGCAAAAACATCGAACCACTCATGCTCGGTGGTGTCCCAAGCAGTGCTGAGTACCTGCAGTCCCCCGTGCCGCCCGGAAACCGCATATTGCACGAGCGGCTCGCGTCCGATGGCTAATAGCACAGGTACGGGATGCCTGTCGAGCGCAGTATCCTGAATAAGTAATTTGTTATTCGCTGAAGTATATGAAAAAGATGAACCATGGTGACAATATTTTTGATTACGGAAAGCTTGGGCATCGAGCTTGAAACTAGGGGTGCGAGCAGCCCGGGCATGGTCACTGCCGACCCATTGTTCGTACTCTCTCCGGTGGCACGCGGCGCATTGCCGGGTCTGCGGAATAGCTGCGGGGTCCCAATGGGTTTGCTCCGCCGAATGGTCTCCGTCATCACAACTTGAAAATAATATACATACGCAGAAAAAAATTGTAAGGATAGCTATAATTTTTCGGCATCGGTGCGCGTGCGTTCTCTCCCTTCGGTGCCGCGCCGCAGTGCAAAGTGAAGCAGCTGAGTGTGTAAACATCGGTACCATAGTACAGGCGAAAGTATAGCACAGAATGCGAGTATTTGCAAACTTAACTACGGAACCGCAGCATACATCCCGAGAAAATTCCTGCTAATTGCTGTACACTTGCATCTGTACGGTGTACACGCGTTCTTTGCACCACAGGAATATCAACCCTACGGAAGCACGGACTCGCTCTCTGTGCGACTCTTCCTGCTACCCGCACAACTTCGTCGTATCTAACCCCTTCACTTCGTACTTACTCTCCCTCGCTTCCTCCTGCCGCAGAGTCATCTCCCGCCGCTAAGTCCTTATTTTATCGGGACAGGAGTGCAATGGGGAGGTGTTTCCAGTTGACGCATCCGCGGAGAGGGTGTATTCTGAGTGTGGTAAGCGGTATGCTGTAAGAAATTTTTAGTATGAAAGAAGAGATAGGACAAAAAGCGCGTGTCGGTTGGATAGATTTCTGCCGTGTATTCATAGCTTTTTGTGTGATAGTAAGGCATTGTGACAGACATTACGCGTATCCCGCGTACGTGATGGACCTCTTTAACTACCGTTCGCTGATCTTTTTTTTCTTTTTGATGGCCGGATATTTTACGCATCGCGCAGCAACGGGACAATGGTTCGATTGGACACGCACGAAAAGGTTGCTGCTCCCGTATTTATTTTGGACATTGGTGTCGATACCTCTGCTGCAGCCTTTGATGCATTCGGGGGAGATAGCGCGGGGGGAGTGGGGGTGGCTGTCACCGCGTTTGCTGTTGACAGAGACCGGGTTGGCATCGTGGTGTTACTGGGATTACAGCAATGTGCCGCTTTGGTATCTGCGAACTTTACTCATTTTCTCGTTCTTAAGCCCTCTGATTCAACGTATACCGAGTAAAGTCCTAGCGGTGCTCGTGTTATTTACCTTTGCCGGAAGCGATGTGTTATGCCAAATTGACCCGGAAACCGCTCTGAGTCATCATACCCATGGGGTGGCATGGTTACCTTTTCGTTTGTACGAGAGTGTCTTAGCTTTCGGTTTTTACGGAGCCGGAATACTCTTAAGGCGGCACGCGGACACGACTCGATTGACTGCCTTTGTGACGGAATACGCGTGGGTAGCGCCGCTCGGTTCGTTGATTTTACTGCCGATTGTTTTGTTTACGGGATTTTATCCGCCGGTGCAAAGCAGTGCCTTGGTTTTGCTCGGGGTGGCGACAACTCTGAGCATCGGGGCTCTCTGCGCCGAATACCTGCCACGCTTTACACAAATAGTTGCGCAATGGGGCCCGGCGGCTTTCTTCGTTTACGTAACCCACTACATCCTGCTGCATTGGCTGAAATTTATTTTAACCGGCAGCTACGACGGAGCACTTACGCCTCTCCGGGCACACCTCGCGCCTTGGGGAATTCTTGCTGTCTCGCTGGCTCTCTTTGCCTTACTTTCTCGTGTAGCTCCGAAGTTTATGTATCATTTTGCTCTCGTCCGGCGATAGATTTTTGACACCAAAACACGAGAGTTACAAAGCTGAGGATAAAGGCGATAAAGCTGACTAACGGGATGGGGAGACAGGCGACGACAGGCGGTAGAATCCACCAAGGACTGTGACCGGCATCTCGAAGGCGGCGGACACCCGTGGCGAGAGTGGGAATAAAGAAGGCGAGGAACCAGAAAACGGCGAGGAGAGATGTCCAAAAGGCGAAAGGGTGTGAAAAGGGAAGGTCCGCGTAATAAGATGAGATAAAGTTTTGAGCTTGAGGTAGATATTCAGAGTAAAAAATATGTTCGGCGGAGCTCATATCGGTAAGCATAGCCGTCATGATATCCAGCAAAACAGGGTCGTGTGTCATCTCCCACCAGCATTCAAAGAAAGAGATAAGCCAAGGGATGAGGAGAAGGATACCGATAGTTTGAGAAAGGGCAATGAAGGTCCAGAAAACTCTGCGGGAATCGCGTCCGGAAAAATCAACGCAGTGACGAAGGCAATATATTAGGGCATTCATGAGATTTAGGACGGTGAGGTTCTAAGATTGTGCGGCTGTTGCGTTCACGTGTGCGGGCATGGCGGTGAGCCTGACGTTGCAGGTGCTCCTGCATACGAAAAGGACGTTGCCCGGCGGACGGCACGGCGGGTAGGTATGTGCCGTCAGCCTGCATAATAGAAGCACGACAATTATCGCGAAAACATGCGTCTAATATATCACGGGCACGCTTCGCCGATTTTTTATCCGTGATGGGAACCAACAACTCCACACGGCGATCGAGGTTACGACTCATCCAATCCGCGCTGGCGATAAAGACTAAGTGGTTACCACCGTTATGGAAGCAAAAGATACGGGCGTGTTCGAGGTAACGATCGACGATACTGACGATACGTGTGTGACGGCGTCCCTTATCCGTACTCGGGTACCAGCAGCAGATACCGCGTACATTCAGGCATATAGTCACTCCGGCATCCGCCGCCTTTTCCAACGCATCCATCATCTCCCGATCATTCAACGAGTTCATTTTCGCGTGAATAGCTGCCCTTTCCCCGCGTACGGCACGCCGAGTCTCCGCGTCTATCAACGCCAACAAATGCTCTTTCATCAGTGCCGGTGAAGGTTGCAACTTACGAAAGCGCCGGATAGCCGTCAACCCGGTCACACTGTTAAAAAATTGTGAAGCATCGGCCCCGATATCATCATCGGCTGTCAACAACGAAAGGTCGCCGTATAGTTTAGCTGTATCCTCATTATAATTACCCGTACCGATATGACAATAACGTCGAAGAATCCCGTTTTCGCGACGTACGATGAGCATCACCTTGGCATGCGTCTTGTACCCGCGTACCCCGTAAACTACCTGAACCCCGGCACGCTGAAGCTGCTCGGCCTGAGCCAGGTTGTGTCCCTCATCAAATCGTGCCTTGAGCTCTACGAGAACCGTGACCTGTTTACCGAGCTCAGCCGCGCGAATGAGCGCCGCAACAAATCGTGAATGCATAGCTGTACGGTAAAGAACCTGTTTGATAGCCAAAACATTAGGGTCCGAAGCAGCCTCCTCGGCAAGTTTTACGACCGGTTCGTAACTCTCGAAGGGTGTATTGATGAGGATATCCCCGCGCGCGATATTTTCAAACATAGAGATATCCGCGTCAACTCCGGCGGGAAAATATGGCGTCTGCGGATGTACCTTCAGCGTGTCATGTCCCGGTTCCTGCGCCATACGCCCGAAATCTACCATGCGTAAATATCCGGGTACGCGATAAATACATTGTGAATCAGCCTTTAAGAGAGAAGCTACCCGCCCGACAAACGCATCCGGCGCACTACGCGGAATTTCCAACCGCACACAGTCCGAAAACTTCCGAGCAACCAAAACCTGACTCATTTCCCAAGCAAAATCGCCGCCTTCCTCCTCCTGCACCGCTATGTCTCCATTGCGCGTAACCCGTAGAGGTATACAATTCAAAATACGTTCTCCCTCAAAGAAATGCGTAATAAAATGGGCAGTCAGATCCTCGGACAACACGTAGGCATCCCGCCCCAAGCAAGCGGCATGAATGCGACGTGGCAGGCAATCCGGCAGAGTAACGGCAACGATACGACTGCCGGGGGCTCCCGGAGTCACTAATTCTACACCGAGAATGAGGTTTAAGTTAGGTAATATCGGAGGTTTATCGACCTCCGGCGCAAGGGGGGTGAGCAAGGGCGCTACCTCATTCAAAAAGTATGACTCGAGAGTGCTCCGCTGCGCGTCATTGAGCTCGGATATCGCAATAGGTGCCACTCCCGCATCATGCATAAGCGGAAGGAGTTCATTTTCAAATAGTTCATACTGGGAATGTACCATCTCCTGCGCACGTTTCCGAATAAGCTCCAATTGTTCACCGGGCATGAGCCCCGTAAGATCCGCTTTCCCTTTGCCGCTCCGCGCTACCAACATTAACCCCCCAACGCGTACCTGAAAAAATTCATCTAAATTTCCGGCGGAAATCGCTAAAAATTTCAGACGTTCCAAAAGGGGTAATTCCGTACGCCGTGCCTCGTTTAAGACACGTTGATTAAACTCTAACCATGATAATTCGCGATTTAAGTACACTTCCCCGCCTCCACCACCGGTATACCACAACCGAAAGATTATTTCAAGCTTTTTTTGATCCTATCAACTTAGCTACCTCATCTGTTTCAAGAAAATTCTCTCGATAATCTCTGCAATGTTGCGTCTGTGCAGCTCACATACGTTTCTCGTACCACAGGAAGATCAACCTTACGGAAGCCTTGATTCATACTCCACGCAGCTTTCCCACCTCGCTACCCTCGCAACTCCATCTCGCCTACCTGTTTGACTTCGCCCTTCATACTTAATCTACTCCTCGCATTCCTGTCATAAAATCATCGTCCATCACTGAGTCTTTATTTCTCACAGGACAAACGTGGAAATGGATGATTTTGTACAAAAAAACACTTGACACCACAATTTGTTGTGGTACGATAGGAGTCATGAGATGTATTCAATGTGGATATACGGGGGATAAGGTGATAGATTCTCGCATGTCGAAAGATGGGACTAGTATACGGCGCCGGCGTGAGTGTTTACGCTGTGGATACCGATATACGACATATGAGCAGCTGGAACGCACAGAATTAAGGGTAGTGAAACGTTCAAATGTCTACGAAGCCTTAAATCGTGAAAAGATATTACGTGGCATGATAGAAGCATGTGCAAAACGAGCTGTAGAGATGGACAATTTAGATAATGCAGCTGATGAAATTGTAGCAGAATTACATCGTGATCACGTGCAAGAAGTGCCGACAAGTATCATTGTTACGAAAATTATAGAAAAACTACGCGGTCTAGATTTCGTTGCATGCATTCGGTACGCTGCCAAGTACCGACAGTACCAAAATATGGATGAATTTATAGAATTGCTACGGCAGATGGAAAGTATGCATGCAAATGATGTGTTACAACGAAAATTGGAACTCGTATGATTCGACATGCAGCAAGGCGTCCCTACCTGCAAAGGGGTGAAATTGTAACCACAGATTACGATTGCGAGTGGTTAGTGCAGGTATTGCGTGAAGCAGCCGAGGAGACAGGGGAACATATACCGTGTGAGTGGGAAATTGCGCAGGGTATCTTGCTCTACTTGGAACATTATTGTCCCCTGCATACACTCCCCTTAGAATACTTTTTTGCGCGTCTGCGAAATGCTTTACGCGAACTGGGATTACCGCGAATTGCAGATGCGCTGGAGCAGCAGCTCCCACCGGTGTCTATTGCTCTGGATGATATAGCTTGGCAAAATCCTCTCCCGCTTTTCTTTTATGCAAATCTAAGTCAAAAAATAAATGACTTACAGCGTATGGGTCTTACATCCTACCGCTTCTCCGGCGCTTTCCGCTGTAGTCTGATGCTCGGTAAACGACGCCGCGCGTGTCCAACACAAAAGTACGCACTTCAGGAATTAAAAAATTTTATCGATTCGATGGGGAACTGATGCCCGGATGAACACTGAACCGCTGAACCGCTGCTCGTGCCTCCCCGCCCCGGTGCCCACCACGCCTTCCCCCCCGCCGCATTTTTGATTTTTGATTTTTGATTTTTGATTGAGAATAGTGGC
>CAZJIH010000038.1:0-19335 GCA_964545935.1 uncultured Akkermansia sp.
CAGGGGGGAGGGCGTGGTGGGCATTGTGGCGGGGCGGCATGAGCAGCGGTTCAGCTTTGCAGCGTAATAAATCCTTGCGCCACGGCAGCGCCACTATTCTCAATCAAAAATCTAAAATCAAAAATCAAAAATGCGGCGGGGGGGGAGGGCATTCGCGGAGGGACTGCGGTTCAGTTTTACGGTCTGTCGGGAGGAAATTAGTACGGCGTATATCTCCTGCCCATGCGGAAAAGGCAGCAGCTTTAGAAGGATCGCAGGGTGCTGGGGTTCCGGAGGTACCGCACCATGCGGCGATACGGTCACAGAGAGCGGCAGCTTCTTCGAAGCGATTCATGCAGAGTAGACGGTAAACAGCGCCGGCACCGGCAAAATAATAAATCGGCACACAGGATGCATCAAGAGGAATTTTTCCCTCATCGTGTTCACGCAGCACATCCATGTAATCCTGTAAAGCCACCTCATGCTCCCCGGCACGCGTGGCTAGGATACCATGTTGCAAGCTAGCGCGCATTTTCCATGGGTGCGACAGATCAGGTATATCTCGGATAGACGCGCAAGTCGCAAGTGCCCGTTTCATATCGGCATTGTGAGGCGAAAATGCGTACGCATCTGCCAGAACCGTGAGACGGTGAGCCTGTTGCGCGGGAGTCAACGAATCCGTGTGCAGGGGTTCCAAAAGCTCAATTGCATCGCGGCAACGATTGATACGCGTAAGTATTTCTGCCTGAAAGATGGTAGCGTCCGAAGCGAGGGTACCGGTGATACGTGCGCATTCGGCAAAGAGACGTACGGCATGTTGCAGAGTCGGCAAGGTACCGCATGCCGCGCATTCTCTACCGGCTAAGAATAAGGTGACCGCTTTGTCCCGCTCGCCCGACTGTAATTGAGCGAGGTTAAGCAGTATTTTGGCAGCATCTTGGTGTCTTTGGTTTGCGGATAAACGTTCGGCGAGATGCAAACCGAGGTCGCGTTTAAGCGGGAACCGCGATGTCTCCTCGTAAAGTTTTTGCAGCAGAGACGACGCCCGGCGTGTGTCCTTCGGTACAGACTCATCAGCAGCCTTTTCCAGCAAAGCAGCGTAGAGAAGGACATCCTCCTGCGACCAAGTCGCACGTTGTTCGGAGGAAACTCCCGAGAGCATCTTGAGAGCGAGTTTGGGGTCACGCACCAGAGTTGCCCGGATTCCGCAGAGCATGACACGTGTGCTTTGCTCGGTATTCGGTTCAAGTTGCTGCACCTCCTGTAACTCGCGCATGCATTCCACAGCTTCTCCCGCCGGCAGCATCTCCGCGTGTGTCAGCAGCAGACTCCTTCGCGTTGTAGCGTCTGTCTCCTCCGCCAGTAACTTATCCGCTGCCTGTTTATTTCCGGCACGTGCGTGACAAATTAGAGCGTTCGCGAGTGCATGTGCCCGCAATTCATCGCTGCCGATAGCCGCACTCTGCTCAAAAAGTTTTGCTGCGTGCTGTGGGTCATCTTCCGCGAGCATAGCGCGTAGGTAAAGTGTGTAGGCGTCATCTTGCGCCACGCCGTTCAGGAGTTCGATATAATACTTTGCCTGTTCTTTTTTATTCATCCGGAAAAGGTGCCAAATGTGCTCCTGTACAATAACCCTCGTGAGCGGCTCGCCGGGTAAATCAGTCATAGCTCGGTTCGCGTAAGCCGATGTATCTCCTCCGCGTGCTCCCTCACTTTCCATGAGCATGAGTAAAGCGTATGCTGCCCGTCGCGGATGGGTCGTATTTTCCGCCCACTCCGATAATTTACTCCGTGTGTAGGCACTGTGGTCACCATTTTCATGTGCCCGTAATCGTACAAATGCGTCCCGAAGTATCGGACTTTCCGGATATGCTGTAATAAATTGAAGTAGAGACTCCTCGCCCATGCCATAAGCATCCGCCGGTACTTCTTCTTCCTCCGCTTCGTATTCTCTATGCGGCGTTTCTGTACCACCGTCTTCCTCCGCTTTTTCACGTTCGTAAAAGAGTTCCGCAAGCATGAGACGGAGGTAATGATGCGCAGCTGTGTCCAGTGTCCGATCATTTTCTAACTCTCGGGCATAGTTAATGCCGGCGGTGTAATCCCCGGTTTGCGCATACATGTAGACGCCCATCAATTTGGCAAACGATTGCAATTTGCTATTCCCCTGCGCTTCTTTTTTCAGCTCCTTGTAGGCAGTAGTTTTTTCCCCAAGTGTTTTAGCATGTATTATTTGTTGTTCAATGAGGATGATGCGTGCTAAATAACTAACCTGCTCATTCGCCGATTGCGTCAATTCTTCCGCTATGTCTTTGTACTCGAACCCTGAGCTGTGTTTGGCACAGTATAGCATACCCCGGGCAGCGTACGGATAAAGCGGATGCGTTTCCGGTACCTCGCGGAAACGCGCAACGGCTTCCCCGTAGCGTCCCAATTCCATGAATGCTCGCCCCACCCAATAACTCGTTTCCGCCGGTGTCGACGCGCCCCGTCCCTCGCGTAACATCTCCAATGCCTGTACCGCATTCCCTGTCCGCACAAGCTGCTCAAGTGTCTCGCCTGCTTCATCTGCGAGTGCCGTGCACACAGTGACGACCGACAGGATAATTGCCAAGCTCTGCCTCATGACTACGCCGGCGCCCATCGTAGAACCGGTTCCTTTCTTGGGACGTATGGATTTCATGGCGTCTCGGCACTTTTTGCCGCATCCTCCCGATTCCATAACAATTGCCGAATGTAACGCAACCCGGATGCCGTAAGCTCGGCGTCTTTACTGCTATTTTTGACACGATTGGCGGTTACATTTTGCTGGAGTGTCGGTTGAGGGAGGCACTTCACCACTTTGGGGGCATCTACTTCACTCTCACAGGCATACACCCCGAGCGGTACCCCCTCCGCGCTGAATGCTATATCGAGCGAACGTGTCCCGGGAGGACAACTCCCTCGTAGTAAAAACGGATGCCGCCGCAGTATATCGATCCCCTTGCCATTGTACGGCACACGTACCCGGTAGTGCTCCCGCAGGTTCTTCCAGTGCTCGGTCAGGGATAGCGGTTTCCCGTCTTTGCATGCCAATAACACCGGTGCAGGGTCTATGCCTATCAGATTGAATCCATTGTATTTACCGTGTTTGTTTGTCGCCGGGCAAAATTTGTCGTATTCCGAATGCGCCATCAAACATATTTCTAGGTGTACGTGAGACCTTTCTTTGTTGATACCCGCGCCACTGTGCCCCATCAACCCAAGCTTATTGCCTGTTCCTACTCGCTGTCCGACTTGGCAATCCACTCTTGCCAAGTGCGCGTAAAGGCTGTAGATGGTGCCCTCCGGGACACGATGACATACCACCACATAACGTCCGTAATTACTCAGTCCGGGCGATGCGTTAGTATACACGACCACCCCCGGTGCGATGGGGTGTATAAGATCACACGGTTCTCCGGACGCGTCTCGCTTCACAGGTTTAATATCTATACCTTCGTGGATGTGCGAAAACATAACTTTCCCGTCGGATGCTCGAAAAGGTCCGCGTACCATGCCATATCCTCCCGCCTGCCACGGTTTGCTCTTCTTCCCTTCAAAATTCCGGTCACAGTACATGTAGAATCCCTCCCCATCTCCGTCTATGATGCGATGATTAGCTGTCGGAAATCGGTAGACGAGGTCCTTTACCTTCCCCTCACGTTGTCCGGCTTGCGCGAATGTCACCATCGCCATCAATACCACGCATACCCACTTTGTTATTCGTCTCATCGTCCCGTTCCACTGCTGTAGATTTCGCCGATGACTCTTCCTGTGTAATCTCGCTTCTGCTGTTTGTCTTTGGGGTCTAACTTCGGTATCGGACGTGGATTCTTCTTCAAAAATCTCTTCTTTTCAAATTCCTCATCCTCGGGTTTTATATCATCCGCTATACGTTTCAAATCATACCCATTTAACCCTCCCCATATCACAAGTTTTCCATCCATAATCGGACGATCGATACGTACCGGATCAAAAGCTAATCCATTCACTATGGGTAGTATGAGCATCCCCTCACGATTAATTGTCGCAGAATACAACCGTTGACTCATCTCCCGTTTCAAGGTAAATACTACCCCGTAACTCCCATCATCCGGGTTCATAAACGATTTGTATGACGCTATGTGTTTATGATTAACTATCGGTAAACGATCATAGGGATGTCCACGATACATGACCACGAATTTAGTTGTTGTACCCTCTGTACTCGATGCTTCAGATAAGAAAAATATCGGATAAGGGTCCTGCTGACATGAGCTCAGTACAGCACACCCTAAAACTAATACTTGTATCAAACTGCGACGTAGTCTCTTCATAAGCTGCGCCCCCATTCTACCATACTTTCCTACATCTGACAAGCTGAACCGCTGAACCGCTGCTCCTGCCACTGAACCGCTGCTCACGCCGCGTTTCCCCACCTCCCCTCCGCATTTTAGATTTTTGATTTTAGATTTTTGATTGAGAATAGTGGCGCTCCCGTGGCGCAAGAATTTTTTACGCTGCAAAGCCAAGGAGCACCGCATGCGGTAGGTGGGTGTCCTTTCGTGGTGGGACGCGCAACGGGAGCGCGCATTATTTGTAAATCCTAAATCAAAAATCTAAAATCAAAAATGCGGAGGGAGGGCGGGGTGGAAGGCATTGTGGTGGGACGCGGAGGGACTGCGGTTTGGTTCACTCTTGCTTTTTCCCGGAATTATGGTATAACATGTGCGAGTTATTTTACAATGAACTTCATAACAGCCGGTTTCGTCCTCTTTCTTCTGCCCGTACTATGCATAGGGTGGAGTCTTCGGCGATACAGTGAAGTTTACAAATGGTATCTCTTGATTATTAACCTTGTATTCTACAGCTTAACAGGATTCGTCAACTTAGCCTTCCTCTTTTTTATAGCATTTGTCAATTGGGGGGGTGTGCGGTTAATGGTCGGTCGCGCCGGACGTACACGCTTCCTGCTCGTCACATTTACTGTTGTTATTCATATTTTTCTTTTAGCCTTTTTCAAATACTACGAAACAGCGGTTCTAGGACTCATCAATCTCCTCGGACCGAGTGCCGAGTGTCTCCTCATCCCGCGACTTGCGGAACTTATTCTGCCGATCGGACTCTCATTTTATAGTTTTCAAGGACTATCCTACACGATCGATCACTATCGCGACACCGCCTTAACCCCGCGCAGCTACGCGGATGTCCTCTGCTATCTTTCTTTTTTCCCAACGGTCATGAGCGGTCCCATCATGCGAGAAAATCATTTTTTCCCGCAGGTAGGCACCTACCGAGCTGAAGCGGATGATTTTCCGGTGGGTGCTTCTCTCATTTTAAGCGGATTGTTCAAGAAAGTTGTGCTGGCGACTTATCTTCAGAGTCACTTGGTGGATGCTGTTTTCGCCGGGCCGGATGACTTCAGTTCGGCGGCGGTTCTCATGGCTGTGTATGCCTACACCGTGCAAATTTACTGCGACTTTTCCGGATATACCGACATTGCCATGGGAGTGGCACGTCTCATGGGCTTTCGTATCCCCAAAAACTTTGACGCTCCGTACCGTTCCCTCAATCTGCAGGAATTTTGGCATCGCTGGCACATCAGTCTTTCTACTTGGCTGCGCGATTACCTCTATATTCCCCTCGGCGGTAACCGCAGGGGAAATCGTTACGTCAATTTGTTCATCACCATGCTCCTAGGGGGTATCTGGCATGGTAGTTCTTTAGGTTTCCTCGTGTGGGGCGGTCTGCACGGTTTGGGATTGGTTATTGTTCACGCGTGGCACCGCCTCACTTCCGGGCAACAACCGGAATCTCGTATTTTACGCGGAATCTCCGGTTTCGCCGGCTGGTTCCTCACCCTCCACACGGTCGCTCTGCTCTGGGTATTTTTCCGAGCGGATAGTTTATCCGATTCCTTTGCCGTGCTGCGTCGCGTGTCCGAATGTTCCCCGGAAGGTACCGGTTTTTCGGCGGCTGTGCTCTTGGCGACTGTATGGGGATTGACCTTGGCTTTCTGCGGGGGACACCTGTTTCGTGCCTTTGTTCGCGGTATAGGTTTTCTCCCTTGGCCGCTACGCGGCGCTTCGGTCGGTCTGGTAGTTGCCCTGATTATGAATCTCGGACCGGATGGTGTCCTGCCCTTTATTTACACTCGTTTCTGATGTTTCCTTCTTTCTCCAGACTTCCCGAAAGTATCGCTCTCTGCTGTGCCTCGCTCTGCGCCGGTCTCGTGCTTCTCCTGCAATACGCCCCTTCGTGCGCTCAGTGGACAGAGGAGCACGAGCTCAACACCTGCGTACCCATCCGGGCTTCCATCGATTTTTTGTGCGGGGTGAGTGAATCTGTTCACTTCCCTGCCCTCAACCGAGCGGAAACTGCACTCGCCGATTCCGCTTCGGACATCCTCGCTTCCGCCTTCGCCGAATACAACCCCCAATCTCTCCCGACCGACTTACCGGAGCTACCGCCTTCCCTCCCCGAAAACTCAACCGCACAAACACCTACCCCGGAACCGCAGATCGCGTCTGACACCCCACCGGTGGAAGAACCACCACCTCCTTCTCCCGTGACTCAACCGGCGCTCCCGCAACCCGCTGCCCCAACCTCGCCGTGCGGTACGTCTACTCCGGAACCACAGATCGCGTCCGACACCCCACCGGCAGAAGAACCACCTCCGTCTCCCGCGACTCAACCGGCGCTCCCGCAACCCGCTGCCCCAACCTCGCCGTGCGGTACGCCTACCCCGGAACCGCAGATCGCGTCCGACACCCCACCGGTGGAAGAACCGCCACCTCCTTCTCCCGTGACTCAACCGGCGCTCCCGCAACCCGCTGCCCCAACCTCGCCGAACGACACGCCTACCCCGGAACCATCGCCTTCCGTCATCAATCAAAAATCCGTCCGACCATCCCTGTTACTTCGGTCACACTCACCTCGTGCATCGCTTTTTGACTTTGCGAACGGCAAAATCTCACTCAACGCTGCGCACATCATTTTATATCAACAGTCAACAACCGAAAATTCCCGAAGTATCCCCCTTCCCTTCCCCCCGCCGAATTGTAGCGCGCCGCATCCGTTCCTCACCGACTCCGCGACGGAAAATGTTCGGCGTAACGAAAGTACCGATATTTCCGGTCAACAATCAACAGCCGGCAATCAACCATGCGGAAGCGAGGCGAACTCTGTGTCGGAACCGCGGATTCCCTCTGCCACCCGAAAGTATTTTCAATTCTACCCACCGCACTCCGTGTTATCAGTTAAACAACGACCTGACACCCCCTCTTTTCTTTCATTCGTCGATCAGAATTCCGTCAGAACTCCCATCCGGTCCCTCCTTTTCCCTCCGCTGAATAGTGGCGTGCCGCATCCGTTCCTCCCCGACTCCGCGACGAAAAATGTCCGGCGTAACGAAAGTACCGATATTTCCGGTCAACAATCAACAGCCGGCAATCGACCCTGCGGGAGCGAGGCGGACTCTGCGGCAGAACCGCGGATTCCCTCTGCCACCCGAAAGTATTTTCAATTCTACCAACCGCACTCCGTGTTACCGGTTAAACAACGACCTCACACCCCCACTTTTCTTTCATTCGCCGATCAGAATTCCGTCAGAACTCCCATCCGGTCCCTCCTTTTCCCTCCGCCGAACAGTGGCGTGCCGCATCCGTTCCTCCCCGACTCCGCGACGAAAAATGTCCGGCGTAACGAAAGTACCGCTATTCCCGGTCAACAATCAACAGCCGGCAATCAACCATGCGGAAACGAGGCGAGTTCAGCGACGGAACGGCAGATCAAGGACTGTGGTCCGATGCGTTGTCGCATCCTCATGGTAGGTGATTCTCTCATGGAAGATTTAGGACCCGTGACCCACCGCGCTATGCGTCAACGTAAGGGTCTCGAATTCATCGTCAGCGCCAAATTCTCTACGGGACTCTGTCGCCCGGACTACTTTAACTGGCCGGAACACCTGACCGAAGTTGTCGAACACTACCATCCGGATATCGTCATTTTTTTTCTCGGAGCAAATGACGGTACACCTGTTCGTGTAGGGAAGCGAGCCGTTCCCACGGGTGGGGAAGCATGGCAGGCGGCGTACGGTGACAAAATGGCAGAAGTCATCAACATCGCGCGTCAATCCGGAGCGGATGTCATCTGGGTGGAACTACCGGCTATGGGCGGAAAATACAGCAAAGTTTTACGCGAAACCCAGATTGCTCAATGCTCCTACTGCGAAAATAACGGTATCCCTATCCTGCACTCCGATCTCGCTTTCTCCGGTGAATGGGGAATATTCGAACCTTACGGCGATTTCAACGGTAGCCGAACTCGTCTGCGCCGTCAAGACCTCGTTCATCTTACCAAGGAGGGTAACCAAAAACTTTTAGGGCTCCTCATGCCTCTCCTCGAGCAACATCTCTGTGCTTTCTATGTCTCCCACCCGGAACGTCACCTGAGCCCGGAGGAAGTTAAACAAATCCGAAATGTTCCCGCCGTGTATACCTGCCAACCGGGATACTCTCGTTCAAAAAAACCGAAATCACCTCAATGACATATATCCGTTCTCTTTCCCTGTGTTTTATCTTGTTTTGCCTCTTCATGAGTTCTTCCTGTTCCGTAGGAGGTGCCCAGTGGCAGCTTCAAACAGGCGGTACAGGTACACTATCCCGTCCGGTGCGTGTCTTATTGACCGGCGATTCACTCATGGAAGGTCTGGGATCTCAACTGCGCGATGAACTCAGCGGTTACTCCAACCTCACTCTCATCCCTATCGGTAAAAAATCGACCGGTCTCTGCCGTCCGGATTTTTATGATTGGCCGCGTGTGCTGGAAAATCACCTGCGTAGCGATAAGCCCCACATCGTTGTCATGTGGATCGGTACCAACGATACTCAGCGTATCTACGGAAATCCTCAGGCAGGTGAACCTTGTAGCAAACCTTGGATGTATGCCTACTACGGTAAACTCGCTCAGGTCGTTAACCTGACACGTCGTTACCACGCGCGTTTCATCCTCATGGGACCGCCGGCTGTGGGTAACGATCCAAAAATCGATGCCAACCTCATCTCTATCAATAACTTTATGCGCCGCGTCTGCAACAGGTATTCGATCCCGTACATCGATACCCGTGCCGCTCTCTCCGATAGCCGCGGCCGTTTCTGTATGCAGGGACGCCGCTCCACCGGCGAACGCGTCGATATTCGCACCCGTGACCGTATCCATATCACAGCCGACGGCAACCGTATCGTTATGCGCCACCTCCTACCGGTTCTCTCCCGCACTATCAGCGGTCAACCCGACCGCACATCTCCCTCACGCGGTAAAAAAAGTATCTCCGGTAAAAAACGGTGACAGCCCTACCGTAAATCATTTTTGTCCCACGAAAATTAAAGGGCGGTAGGAAGACAAAAGAGAAGGGCAGGAATGAAGTACGAAGTCAATCACGGAGGTCGGAGGAAACGCGGTGCGAGCGGCGGTTTATCGGAAGAGCCTCAATTCACGTCCTACGTATTTGCAATACGTATGCAAGCCTTTTTTTAAATTTTTTTTTACAAGGGTGAAGCAGGTGAGAGCATCCTCCTTCCGGAGCCCTCAAATTGTGAACGTTGCCAATTTCTTAACTATTTATTATCAATATATTACAACAAGAGACATACGTATTGCAAATACGTATAATGGTGCTGTCAATTCTGACACCTACATTATGAAAAAGACATTGATAACACTGTTGGCCTGCGCAACATTGGGGTTTGCGTACGGGGAAGACGGACAGAAGAGTAGCGGCTTCGGATTGGAAGTTAACGGAGGCTACAACTTTGCGTTGAAGGACTTTGTTAAACTTGACTATGGTTCTAATCCAAAGATCGACACGTATGGGGTGGATATATCTGCCGTGTACGCATTTAATGAGAATCACTCAATCAACCTGCGCTTCGGGTGGGCAATGGGTGATGATACAGTAGGATGGAGCGAAAGCGACGCGGAAGAAGGTGTGTACAGTTATAGTGGGTCCGAATCGGACAAGTACGAGCTGCGTACCATATCGATCATGCCCGGCTACCGGTACACTCATCGGATTGGCGATAAAGGACACGCATTCTTCGGTGTCAACGCCGGTATAGCCCAAGTACACTGCAAAGATACTTGGTCAGGGTACTTCACGGAAACCTACAACGGGGAAGTGCAATCCGATAGTGACGGTGATAGCTTGAAAAAGGATAAGTGGGGTTTTGCGTGGAGTGCAGAGGTAGGCTGCGGGTATGCCATTACGCCTAAAAGCAACATTCAACTGAGTGTCCAACTCATGCACTACACAACGCGCTTAAAATATGAGGGGATCAAGAGCGAAGCCCAGCTCAGCATAGGTACTCGCATCGGTTGCAATATCATCTTCTGATGTCTGACTTAAACCGATAAACACAACGGGAGCTGAACCGCTGTCCCTCCGCGAATGCCCACCTCCCCACCGCATTTACGATCTTAGATTTTTGATTGATGATTTAAGAAGTTAGGCGCTGCCGTAGCGCAAGGATCGGAAGTTAGTTACGAAGCAAAGCCGCGGAGCAGCGCATGTGGTGGGGGGCTTCGTTTCCGCGGGGGGACGCGCAACGGAGCGCGCATTATTCTCAATCAAAAATCAAAAATGCGGCGGGGAGGCGGGGTGGTGGGCATTGTGGTGGGACGCGGCAGGACTGCGGTTCATTCTCTCCTCTTTATTTTTACGTTCAATCACTAAGCGGAACCCTACAGTTGGGCTATGGTCATCCGGTAAACGAGGTGTACGAGCGCCGGAGGAGAGTTGTGAAGGTCGGAATGAAGTGTAGTCACCCCCACGAGTCACAGCATAATGACGGAAGGGGAAATCCTGTGGGCCACCGTATTCATCGCTTATCCATTCTTGTACGTTACCAGTTAAATCATTAAAACCGAGCACATTAGGCGAGAAGGAACCTACGGGAGCCGTAAAAGGGAAAGAATCGGAGTAATGCTCTAACACACGTTGGGGTGGGACATACGGACGCGCGGAGGCATCGGCGAAGTTTCCGCTGCCGGGGGGAGGCGGCCATTGTAGACCCCACGAAAATTGACGGTGGGCGGTACCATGTTGATTCCTAGCACGTTCATACGGGCTGCTCCCGCGTTCATTTTTTAGTCCCATCATGGCACTCCACTCCTCATCCGTCGGTAAACGATACGAATCAGTTGGTTCGATAAGTCCCATCCGGCGTTCCTGCGCTGTCAACCACTCCGCAAAATGTTCCGCGTCCGAACGTGATACACCGATAGCCGGATGATCCGAATCCTGCACAAAATCGGTTGAGCCGGAGGTTGACGCGCCTGTCATTGCCACAAAGGCGCTGAAATCCGATACACGTACTTCCGTCGCGCATGCTAATAAATTAGGGGAAAGCGGCAGGAAACGCAGCCCTAAACTATTTACCCAAGTTGTACCAAAAGAAACGGAATGGTTACGTTTTAGGTTAACATTGAGGGTCAATTCTTGAGGAGATATTCCGCTGAAGCGTTCCGTAGCGTACCCTGCCAGTCGAAATTCAATAAAATACGGAGCCAAAGGGACGCGTACATCCCGTAGAGGAGTCACTCCCAAAGGACGTCCATTGTGCCAGACCGTCGCGCCGGGTGGATCAGTCACCAATGTTATCTGTGTTTTTTGTACCGGACGCACGACCATACGAAAGGCGCACAGACCGTCGCTTGTGGCTGTGTCAGCTACAGGTTGAGCGGTGAGGGTATGATCGCGCCCGAGAGACCCGCGAGCTTCACTTATTTGAGCCAACCAAAGGGTGTATATGGTTATACCTTCCCGGGTTGTCCGTACAAAGTCATCTTCTTTTACCCGTTTATAACGAATAGGTGATGTAGTACCGGTCTGTTTTAGGAAATGGGTGAATTGTTGAAAAGTGACAGCATGCGCCGCCAGATGTTCACCCTGTTGGTAGTGGTAAGTGCAACCGAGGGCATCCTGCCAATCTTTACGGCGTTGAGGCGGAGCATAGGGTATCATTTCTCCGCCTAAAGCCAGTACTCCGTGCGCGGGCGCCGTTCCCTGTACCGGTAAATCGGAATACCCCTCTCGCCGCAACACAAAAGCTACTTTTTCGCCCGAACGTATGTCCACAGGTCCATACGGGGTTTCATCGACATAGCTTCCGTCCTCGCGGTAAATGGATGCACCCGCAGGTACAGTCGTGATAAAGAGTTGAGCTCCTTCTCCGCTCTTTTCGGATGCTTCCGTTTTTTCCCCGTGTAAAGCTTTTTGCGCGGCTGTCAGGCGCTCCCACCATTCGACCGGCGCAAATGTGTAAAGCGCTATCCCACCCGGTACCAATACGCTCAAAACCACAGCCGCTCGTTTAAGCCACAATCGCCTGCGGCGCACGCGCGCGTGATGTCTCGGCGCATAATGTCTCAATTCATCGATGCGTTCCGCGAGTTCCTGAGCCGATACGATAGATTTCTTACCAATTTGCGGATTCGCCGCCGCACAAATGATTTCATTGAATATCAACCATTTACGGTGAGAACTACCTTCGGGGATCTCCTCCGGCAAATTCGGAAAATCTAGGGGTTCTTTTCCGGTGCACATTTCGTAAAGAACCATACCGAGTGCGTAAACATCCGCGCGAGGTGTTCCGGGTCCATCCGGTGGGATGTAACCTTCCGTTCCGGCAAAGTTTCGTCTCGCTTTCGGGGCTACACTCCCAGCATCCGCTAATTTTGCGCGTCCGTGCACGAAGACGATATTGGTCGGTTTGACATCGCCGTGTGTTAATTCTTCTCCGTGCAGACCATCCAGAGCATGCGCCAATTGACTTCCCACTTCCAACACGTAATCCATGGGCATAGGTTTGTGCCCGTATAACTTTATGTCGCTCGCCAGTGTCCTCGGCACATATCCTTCCGGGTCAATGCGTATGCCGGTGTAGGCGTCATCCGCTAACTCCATAACGTAGTAGTAGCACGCGTGCTCCCCACTGTTCTGTCCCACGTGTAAGATGTGTACAACCCCCGGTATCCCCCTAGCTACCGGTTCGTAGTGCAATACTCCTTCAAATTCACGCACATACATGCGTTCATCCCTGTAGTCCTCCCTCCATACCACCTTGACGGCTCGGTACGCGCCCGTTACCGACCTCGCTAACCACACTTCCCCGTACGCACCGCGCCCGATGAGTCGTAGTATCTCATGGTCGGGTACCTCCGGTCGCGTCCCCTCCGTCCTTCGTCCTCCCTCCCCCCCCCTGTCTCTCTGCTCTCCCATATCTTCTCTCATATTATACCCTATCCGCACCCACTATGCAAGCTGAACCGCTGTTCTCTTCTTTTTGATCGAAAGCCGAGGAGCCATTGCGCACACCTTAACTAGCCTGCGCATCGTATTTTTAATGCGGTGTCCACAAAAAAATTGCATTTTGACTGAAAAAAAATGAATTAAGACAAATGGGAGAAGTAAAAATGGAAGGGGTCACATGACATATTTGGAAGGAAGTATGCGCATTATACGCTTAAAATGAATCATTAAGAAAAATGCTAAAGTACACCGCATTAAAAATGAGATATACTGACTCCGGATACAAGTAGTGAGGGAGCTTTCCGACCGAATAGTCGTGGGTCCCTTCGCATCTCAAACAAATGATTATCAGATTATGAAACTTCATCTCCCTAATGGTCTCCGTAAGGCACTTTTAGCTTGCCTTGCCGCACTTTCACTGTCTACCGCACTGCCCGTCACTGTCGCTTCCGGTACGGCGACTCTCGTTTTCCTGTCACAGCAGGTGAGGGCTGAGTTTACAGGTCCGAACGTAACTTGGTCCGAAAATCCCGAACAGTGGTCCCAAGATATGACTATCTCGGGAAGTATGGTCGTGGATATGACCACAGATGCTGACCGTGATAACCTCGTGTTCCGAACAAGCGGCGGCGACACAAATCTGAAATTGACTTGGTCAGGCGACTCCGACGAAGCCGCTGATGCTGTAGAGTTCAGGTTCAAAGAGGTGGGAGCTTTCAATAATCTGTGGCTGGACGGACACGGGCGTTATTTTATCACGAGCGACACAACAAGTTTTTCAAATCAGATCCGGGATATCTATATCAGCGGCGCACAGCTCCTAGTGGACAGTTCTGCGTCGGAGATAACCGATTGGACCGCCAACATTCACGTCGGTAGCAGCAGTGCTGCCGAAGGAGCGGGAGCCTTTGCCGTGTTTAAGAATTTTACCACAAGCGGGGCTTTGGATGTCGTGGAAGAAGCTACAATTACTTTCGGTTGGTCCGGTGAAGCAGCCAACATGACCTTTGACAGGATCGGCGGTGAAGGACTGCTGAATATTAACGAAAATAGTAACGGAACCTTGACGTTGACTAACGGGGGAGAAGTCAAAAGAGGTATAGACAGTAGCAATGCAGGAGTAACTGTTGCATTCGGTGGTACCTTAAAGTGGGAGGGCAATGGGCAGATAGCCGGCACATTGAAAGCCTTACCTAGTGCTAAGCTGGAATTGTCCGGTGGATTAAATGTCGGATGCATCTCCGGCACCCTGAGCGAGTTAGTATGGAACGATGGAGGAATGCTTTCCATCAACTATAACATGGGAACCGGAGGTCCTTCAAACCCCGAATTTGTCGGTTCCCTATCCGTCGAAACTCTCACATTGAATGCTTCCACGGCGTTCCTAATGATTGACGTGACAGGAGGAGGAACGATCAGCATAGGAACTCTTGCCGGAACAGGAACGCTGATGGTAGGACTGTACGGGGTTACTGATGCCATGGTAGGAACGGATGGTTACGCCCTTTTCCCTACATGGAATCCGGAATGGGCTGGTCACTTCATGATTACCGGCGAAACTGAAACCGGAGCTACCTTACAATTGAGTGCAGAAACCGGGAAAATAACAACAGAAGCTCCTCCGGATGTCGCATGGGATGCCCCGACCATGGGCGCGCTAACGTGGGAACACAGAGGCACAGACGGTTGGAAAGACGGGGGAACCTTCCGCAATAGTGCCAGCGTAACCATGACCGCTCAAGGGAACGCCGGTGAAAAGACGGTTACGACAGATGTTGTCTCTGTGTCAAATTTTACTATCACCGGCAACGGCAGCACATACACTTTTACTCCTAAGGAAAGCTATGGTGGTACCGTCACTGTTCATGCAGTCTTCACTATCGGGGAGGGTTGCCATGTTGTTTTTGCGTCTCAGATGGAGCTCCAACTTGCAAATGGAAGTAGCGTTGTGATGGGTGACAATTCAACGCTTGTAGTTTCCGGGTATAATATGCTCACCATGTATGATGGTGATGCACAGACAAGCATAACGCACACCGGGAGCGGCAACGCTACTCTGACAATAGATATGACCGGGGACACCGGGAATGGTAAATTTCAGGGTGTCGGTATGCAATTCGGTGAAGGGGTTGTCTTGGAGATTAAGGGGAGAGCCGATTCCTATCAATTTGTCAGTGACATAAATGTGGCAGATGAGTTAAAGCTATCCGGACAAGAGATTGTCGTGCAAGGTACCAACACTATAGGAACACTCTCAGTTGACGGTAACACGAAGCTAACATTCGACGGTAATCACAATGAAACGACATTTACCAAAGCATGTACGTTGGAAGGCACACTGGATTTAAGAGGCGGCACGATAACGATGGGAGAGAATACGCTCACTATCAAGGACGGTATTCATAACCATGATGTTGAAAACGATCCCGAGCTAACTAGCTATGGTGAGATTCACGGGAAAGACCTAGTTTTGACCGTCCAAGAGGCAAATGGCAGAGAATGGAACGGTACGTTGAATTTAAGTGGCACACTTACAATGAACGGTGGTACCCAGACACTGAACGCGAGTGGGCACACCGAAGAGCAGGATGCTTCCCTTTCCGTGGCAAACGTTAATCTTCAAAGCGGAACATTAAAATGGGGGAGAGCGGATTTCACCGGTACGGTGACGGGTGAGTTACAGTTTAACGGAGGTACTTTCGCTTTGCAAGGCGGGACATTGAGTGCCAATGTAAATGTACAAAATGGCGGTACCTTGCAATTGGACGGTGGAAAATTTACGGCGACAGGTTGGACGGGTACATTAACCGGCTTGGTGCTGGCAGAGGGAACTACTCTGGATTTAGGCAGCAGGGATGTGACGTTCAATTTCGGAGCAATTACATTGAACGGGAACGCGACACTTAACTTGGGAGGCACCGCCTATAGCAGTCTGCAGCTAGGACTGACCGGACTCACCGCTGCAAGTGGAGCACTGTTGACCGTTACCCTCACCAGAGATTTCCTACAGGACATCATAGATAACCACGACGGGACGTACGAGCTTTTCACCGCTACCGGTGGATGGCAAGATGCTTGGGAGAACAGTATAAAATTTACACAGGTTGGGGACTATGCAGTCGCGTGGGGTGGAGATGGTAGTATAACCGTGGTCAATACAGCTGCGCCGTATAATTGGGAAGGTAACGGTGACGACGTATGGAGCAAAGAAAAGGGACACGCCAATTGGTCAGGGGGCAGTGAATGGAAAGAAGGTTCCAACGCAACTTTTGATGGTGAAGGTGAGACGGTTGAAATCCAAGGGGAGGTGAGTCCTAGGAAAGTAGTAGTTACTTCCGGTCAGTGGACATTTACCGGTAATGGGTCTGTGACCACCCAAATATCGGACGGACTGACCTTAAGAGGGGACGGCACGAGTGTTAAGTTTACGGGGAGCGGAAAGAAGAGCTTCGGGGGTAAAGCGGATGCGCTCGGTATCCATTTAGGTGCCGGTACGGAATTGATAATCGGGCAGGGCGGCGAGGGATACGGGGATACTCACTGGGTGACTGATGGAACGAATTACGCAGAGGGAGAGGGGAGTATTGTCTTGGAGGGTGTAACGATTGAAAATAACAGCGGAAAACAGGGACTGCTTTTCGCTTTTCTTCCCGTCGGAGACGAAGTCACTGACCGGAGCATCGGAGCGTTGAAACTTCGCGGCAACGCATCACTGACAATGGGCGGTGAGATGGCGGGGAACAGTATACAGGATAGCGGGCACAGTCTGGGGTATTTTAATGAAATCTATGTCGAAGGCGGCAGCACGTTGAAGCTTACATCCGGAGCTTTGGGATATAAAAAACATACAGGCAATAAACTGCACCTAGCGGGAACAGGAGTGAGCAACGCCGGAGCACTCATCATCGACTACAATGCGACCGGAGGCAAAGAGGATAAGCAGCAAATTGATTGGGATATTGTGGCGGATGACAATGCTTTGATCAGTGTAATAAAGGGCAAAACATTCAATGGGGGGTTAGACACACAGGGGCATACGCTGACCATACAGACAGCAGCCGGTCAAACCTCTACCCTAGCCGGTGCTTTTACAACCGGGGGACAAAGCGGTGCGCTGGACTTCACCGGAGACGGCAATGTCACACTGGGTACAGGTTTTTCCGCGACCGGGAGCGGCACGCTGAAGGTAAGCGGTGGTACAGTTACCTCTAACGCGAACGATCTTTCCGGGGCTACACTCGAGCTCGGTGAAGGAACCTTTATCTGCGCTCAGAATGGTGTGATGTCGCTGGGTGGAGTGAGTAGTACCAATGGTAACATGCAGGTGCGGTTTAGTGAGGGAGTGCAACTTAAAATCACCGGAGGGGGAGACATATCCGGGTTTATCAACCTGATGATTACCGGTGTAGAAGATACGAACGCTTTTTTAGATACACTCAAAGGTGATGGTTACCAACTCTTTAAGACAGATGATGGTGGACACTGGGAGAGTTCGTGGTCGGATATTTTCGATGCGTCTGTTGAGGGACTTGACCCGGGAAGCGGTTTTATCATTGTCGACGCGGAAGGCACATTGAAGTGGACGGAGGAAGTGGTAGGAGGTGAGTTGTATTGGGGGAGCGCTCCGGGCGAGAATACTCTCCAATGGGGCAACGCGGGTGAGGGTGGCGAGAAGTTTGACACCGCAGAGGGGAGTGGAGATCAATCTGCCGCGTGGCGGAATGGAAAAATTGTACACTTTAAGGGAGACAACACCACGGAGCGCACTGTGACACTTGTAGGGGATATCAGTACCGGTTCCTTTGACGCTACGGGGAAGTTCAAATTTACGTCTGACGAGGAGCACGATCTCAGGATAGGAGGAAAGGGAATGGAGGCTGACCATGCTGAGCTGACATTTGAAAGCAATATCGATCTGACGGTAGTGAGCGATGAGATAACACTCACAGACAGCACACTGAGCGTTGCCGGGACAGCGATGTTCAACGGAAAAGTGACCGGCGACGGAACCATTGCGGCGGTGGACGAAGGTAAAATAACAATAACCGGGGGAATATCTGAGTTTACCGGTACGCTGAACACAGGCACCGCCGGCACGATAACCCTGAGTGGAGAAGCCTCCGCCGGAGATGTGAGTGTGCGAACAATCGGCAGCGGAGTACTGGATGTGAAAAGCGGGGAAGAGGGAACGCGTCTCACCGGCGTAATCGGGACAGGTGGGGATACCCTTACCCTGACCAACACCGGTACAGGTATGCTGTATGTGGCGGCAGGAGCTTCTTCGTCCACCGGCGCAAAACTAAACGGCGGCTCAGGCGGTATCACCTTGGGTGACTCAACCGGAGCGGTTGACTGGGCAGGTTCGGAGGTAATCGGTGGTACCATTACCCTCGCCAACGTGACATTGGCGGACGGAGGGTTGAAGGCATTGGAGGACTGCGCGATCAACGTAGACACGGCGACCGCTTCGCCCATAGCGCTTGCCGCTTTGCGGGATGCTGCCGTAGCGACTCCACCGGGGGGTGTGGTCGATGTAAATGGTATGGATGCCGGGCAGTTGAGCGACATTACCATCAACGACGGCGGGCAGCTGAAAAATGTTACGGGTACCTATACGGCGGATGCGAATCATAAGCTCACACTGTATTTTTCTGTCGATAATTTAAGCGCGACCGAGACACCGGCTGAAGGAAAATACGCGCTCATTGTCGGGAAAGACGGCGGAAACTTTACACTCAACGCGAGCAACCGATCAGCTGTCACCTTAGATATAAGCGCGGTCGCGGCGGATATATATACCGTACTCAGCGAAGCCGGGAATAACGAAACATACCTGCATGTACTTCAAGGTGGTACGCTGAATATGGGAGACCTTGCCGCCGATAACTTGGCAGGACACGATGTTCTCAGTGCCTTCATAAAGGGATTTGGTGTCGGGGTTGTAGGCGGAAACATCAAATTGACTGGGGATGTAGGAGATGTCTTTGTGGTGCCGGAAAAATTGAATGGAGCGGTGGATGCCGCGATGTTGAAGAACATGAAAGCGG
>CAZJIH010000039.1:0-19011 GCA_964545935.1 uncultured Akkermansia sp.
GGGAATATCTACGATGAGCGGGATGCCGAAACCGGGGTGACGGTGCATCGCTACGGTCCGCACGTCTTCCACACGAACAACAAGCAGGTGTGGGATTATCTGAGTCGCTTCACCGAGTGGCACCCTTTCATGTACCGCGTGAAAGCTGTGGTGGACGGAACTGAGGTGCCCGTGCCCTTCAATTTGGACTCGCTGCACGCACTCTTCCCCAGCACCATGGCGGTGCGCATGGAGGAGAAGTTGATCGATGCTTTCGGGTTCAACACGGATGTCCCCATCCTCCGACTCCGAGAGACGCAGGATGCAGACTTGAAATTCCTCGCGGACTTCATCTACGAGAAGGTCTTCGCGGGTTACACCGCCAAGCAGTGGGGACTCACGGCAGAGCGGCTGGACTCCTCGGTGAGCGGACGCGTGCCGGTGCGGGTGGGACGGGATAGCCGATACTTCCGCGACACCTATCAGGCGATTCCCGCTGAAGGTTACACCGCCATGGCACGCCGTATCATTGACCACCCGCTTATCGAAGTCCGGCTCAACACAGATTTCAAGGCGGTGCGAGGAGAAATCACCTACGACCACCTCTTTTACACCGGACCGATCGATGAGTTTTTCGATTACAGGTTCGGGCATCTTCCGTACCGAAGTTTGAATTTGGTGTTCCGTAATCTGTCCTGTGAATACGCGCAGTCGGGTCCACAGCTCAACTATCCCTGCAACTACGACTACACCCGTCGAGTGGAGTACAAGTACTACCTAGACGAGAAGACGCCCCATACCACCGTCTCGTATGAGTACCCCTGCTCCTACAAATTAGGTAGGAATGAACCTTACTATCCCATCCCGGCTGCTGAAAATACCGTCATCTACGAAAACTACAACAAAAAAGCTCAATCCCTATCCAATACATATATCTACGGTCGCCTCGGGGCTTACCGTTACCTCAATATGGATCAAGCGATAGAACGCGCTTTTTTGTACAAGCCAATGTAAAGAATATCATGATCACATTTAAACATCCAAAGGTGAGGATTTTAATTGGGTACCACAAACCCGCTATGCTTTTTAAGTCGGATGTTCTCGTCCCAATTCACTTGGGACGCTCTGTGGCGAAGCAAGCATCAATAGATGGCGTAATGAGTCACGAAGATTACGAGTGGATGATGCGACAGATGATAGGTGATGATACCGGAGACAATATATCATACAAAAATCGATTATATGCCGAGTTGACCGCTATCTATTGGGCGTGGAAGAACTATAAGGCATTGGGAAATCCTGACTACGTGGGGTTTATGCACTACAGAAGGCTGTTAAACTTTTCCGGCGATAGGCTGGATAAGTCATTTAAGGGGCTTGTTGACTCCACGATAGAAGAAGCTGTCGCGGGATATGACATTGTTCTTCCTATACAACTCGGGGCATGGAGTCAAACGAAGAAAAAGTTTGTTGACGACCTATACACACAGTATTCAATCGAGCATTACAAACGTGATATCGATTTATTTATCAGCATTGTAAAGGAGCTTCATCCAGAAATGTCGGGCGTAGTTGACAAAGTGCTTCATCATTCCCCTTTGGTCAGTTGGTATGGTATATTCGTCATGAGAAGGAAATTGTTCGTAGAATACGCCCCTTTTGCCTACGATATTTTCAGCAAACTAGAGACACAAATTGACTGGGAATCATATCCAGTCGAACAACAACGTGTTTGCGGTTATCTAAATGAGTTCCTTGTCAACATTTTCAAAGAGTATATAGTACATTTGCCTCGCACGAGGGTGGCGCACTATCCTGTGTATTGGATGGATAAAAAAATAGAAAAAAGGAATCAACTCGGCATCGATATACATATATGCCTTGCTACCGACAATCATTATGTGAAGTATACCGCAGTCGCAATGTCATCAGTATTAGCTAACGCGAACGCACTGGATCGTTATCACTTCCATATCCTATCAACACAGCTTTCTAGTAGGAATAAATTGGTTCTGAAAAAATTAAAAAAGATTCGAAATTATGAGATAGATTATTTCAAAATTAAACCGAAGCTGTTGAATGTTTTTAGGAAAATAAAACTTCAACCACACGTAAAAATTGAAACATTTAGTCGCTTACTAATTCCTTTGCTTCTGCCAAAGGTAGATAAAGCAATTTTTATGGATAGCGACCTCGTAGTCCTACGTGACGTGAATGAATTGTACTCAACAGATACGAAATCAAATTGGTTCTGCGGGGTAGAAGATGTCAATCCACGGGAAGCTGCAAAATCTCTTGGTCTAAGTAATTTTAAATATATTAATTCCGGTGTGTTGCTCATCAATTTAAGGGATCTGCGCAGTGCTAATTATTACGAACTAATGAGTACAGCCGTTTCACGGAATTGGGAGAAATACCACATCAGTGATCAAGATGTGATAAATGATGTGTTCCACGATAAGATAGCTATGATAAGCTACCGTTACAATATGTATCACACATGGCACGGATGTCGAAAAAAATTCATTCCAAGCAATCCGGAAGATTATGAATTGTCTATAGCTAAACCCGTGATTATTCACTTTGTCGGTCCGTTTAAGCCTTGGGATAAAAACTGCGAAATTCCATCCTCAGTAGATGCCGGTATATGGCATCAATACGCCAATATGTGGCATCGTTACGAAGAGCTAGCGACGCAATGTATATCGAACAAGATTTTCTATCGCGAGGAGGTGGCAGATCAACCGGACGCGCAATATGAAAAGAGAAAATTCTTAGGGATACCTTTCGATATTAAAGTAAGATCCGGCAGTGCAACAAAACATACGTATTTCTTTGGTATATTCACAAAAATGGAGGAAGATTGCGAAAAAAAATATTATGTATTAGGGCTGCCAATATACCACGTCCATAAAAGGTGCAAATAGAGTAGAGCTTTGACCATTTGAAATCGATTCATATAGATTATAGAAAAGTGAAAAATATGTGCTATTGAATTTTAAGCGAAAGTAAAATATGCGTCATAACATTGACCGATATTCCAGATTTCCACATTGCAGGCACAACTAAGAAGGAATAAACCAAATTTCACCATGTTTTTCTTCAACAAAGAGATAAAAACAGGTTTGACCGGGAAATATGAAAAAAAGGTAAGGATACTTGGAATTCCCTTTGACATTGAGGAGGGAGATGGTCAAAAGACAAAGCGTAGGTATTTTTTCGGATTATTTAAGAAGATAAAAAGTGATCACGAAAGGAGGTACTGTATTTTTGGTCTGCCCGTATTACGAACTATTAACGATGCAAACCGGACGGAACAGCGTCTCCTCGGAATTAGCCTACATAAATTAAAAAAGGATAATAATTGCACGAAAACGTATATCCTAGGTTTTCGGGTGAGAGTCAAAGAGGGGTATGCGTCATTTATTAATGCTCAAATTTCTGCGTTACAGGACATATCGTCTACCATATCTATATCAAATAAATTTCTGCTCCTAAATTCATGCGTTGTTGCACATCTCCATCAAAAAACTTTTTCTGAGTATAAGAATAAGTATCAGGGGAAAGAAATGGTACTTTTAGCTTCAGGACCTACAAATAGCAAATATTGTCCTATTGCACATGCTATACATGTAGGAGTAAATAGGAGTTTTTTGAAGGACGATGTCAAATTGGACTACCTCTTTGTTCAAGATAAACGCGCTTTCAATGACGGATACCGAGATTCAATAATACAATACCGGGAGAATGATTGTAAAAAATTTTTCGGTATATTAAGTGACAGGTTTTCGGATTGGATGATACCCGAGAGCTGGTCGCTTCAAGCCCGTGCTGCGCGTTATTACACTTCAATTGGACTTGAAGAGAGCTTTGCATATGATTTATCCTGTCAGTACGTGGGGGATTTTGGTTCTGTTGTTTTCGCTGCCCTGCAATTCATGTTGTGGTGTAATCCAAAAAGAATTTACTTGGTGGGATGCGATTGTTCAAATCTCCCCTATGCATACGATAATTCGAAAGTTACGGATCTCGTTCCAAGCAAACTTATCGGGAACTATACAAAACTGAAGAAATTTGCAGATGTGAATTATCCAGACACAGAAATAATTTCAGTTAATCCCGTTGGACTGAAAGGAATTTTTAAGGATGTTTATACAAACGAATATATTTCAGAGCATACCGAATTTAAGGGCGCGGAAATTTTAAAAAAAGGGGCGAAGACGGGAAAGAAGAAAGCCCTTTTGGTAATGGCAGCGACCGGCAATTATCTCTTTTCAGTAGGAAATGTACTTTTAGGTTTAAAACGACATTCACCGCTGATGTTTGATGATATAGTTGTATACACTGATCAAATGGCTTCTGACGAGGATAAGAATACAATAAATAAAATTTTCCCAACTACATTTAAGATATATGACTATCAACTGCCAAATTTGGTCGATAGGAAGCGTTTAGCCTACTTTTCAAATATGCCTTACGCCCGATTTGAAATGCTTACTTACTTGGATCGCTACGAGAAGGTGATGTGGTTTGACTCAGATTTTCTCATTACCGGAGATATATCCGGTTTGCTCAACTACGGGAAAACCGGTATAGCAATGTCTATCGATCTTGATCCTTACCCGGGAGGACACGGTGTTGGTAGATTTTTCGTGAAAGATGTGCCGGGCTATGATATGACAGCGGAGGCCTACGCATCGGGTCTCGTCATCTTTAGCGACCACCTTGCAAATCCCCACGTATTAAGGAAGTACCTATATCGTCAACTCGAAAAATACTCCTCTCATGTTAGGTACGCGGAACAGGGAATCTTACAACTCATGATCGAGGATTTTAGCTTAAAAGTTGAAATGTTCCCAAAACTCACATACCATGTCTTCCCATGGGAAGACAAGCGGCATGCAAGACTGTTCCATCTACTGGGAAAATATAAGCCGTGGTTAACCTATTCAGGTGCATACAGCGATGAGTGGTATGAAAATCATGAAATATGGATTTCTCTGGGGGGGAGTGAAGCATTTAGCTTTGTTCCCCTGATAAAGAAATACGCCAAGGTTTATTCGAGTACTTCGTTCTCTGATGTACTTTATTTAGATATTCCACACCATGATCGCCGATATCAAAGCATCTTGCTAGCAGATTTTGTCAATAAGTGCTTGATGACATAGTTGCACGCAAGATAAGACAGCTTGATCCCGAGAACAATGACATTGAGAGTGCGCATGAATCATGATGACCCAAGCTCCCCGTCCACGGCGGCATGCGCGTCCGCCGCGATCTTCCCGGCTTTCAAAACAAACAATATCGCGCTATGCTTGGGTGCAGACACACGTTATGTTCCCTACCTCGCAGTAACTCTCCGGTCAATCATCGAAAATGCTGATCCGTCAAATAATTATGACATCTGCATTCTACACGAAAACATACTTCCCTCGTTGCAGCGCAGGATACTCGGAATGAGGCAGGGGAATGTGTCCGTTCGCTTTGTGTGCATCGATGGCTACATCAATCGGTCTCGTGACGAAATATTTTATACATGCAGTCATTTCACCGGAGCTGTGTATTATCGTTTTTATATCCCCGAAATTTTTGAAGCGTACGAAAAAGTATTATATTTGGACTGTGATGTTGCCGTAAATAGAGATGTAGCAGATTTGTATAATACTGCACTCGGTGAAAATTATTTGGTAGGTGCTGTACGAGATTGTGAAATTATTCGTTGGACGAATAAAGATAAGGATTGGGGGCTTTCCTATTTCACCGGTTTCCTTAAAATCAAAAATATATTTGATTATTTCCAATCAGGGGTTATACTATTCAATGTTGAACAATGTAAAAAAGAAAATGTTGTCGAGAAATTAGTCTCGACGCTGGAGCGTATTAAGGAGCCCAATTTCCCGGATCAGGATATCCTGAACATTGTCTGTGAAGGGCGTGTGCTGTTTCTTGACCTGAGATGGAACGTCGAATACCATATTCCTATATGGAGTCCTGATTGGATGCAGACCATGCCGGCAGGCATACTTAATGATTATATGGTCAGTAGGAAAGAACCATGGATTGTGCATTTTGCCGGTGGTAAAAAGCCTTGGTCGGAACCGTCTCTCGAGATGAGTGACTATTTTTGGAAATATGCCGGACAAACTCCGTTTTATGAAGAGATTCTATATGAGAACATAAAGGAAGCCACAATCAAGGACAATGCTCTGAAACACCAGATCGACGCGCTACAGGAAGTCGTAGTGAAACAGGTTCGGGATGGTACGGACAATGCTCTGCAAGAACGGATTGCCACGATGCGCGAGACTGTAACGCAGCAGATTCAAAGTGATGCGGACAATGCCTTGAAAGAGCAGGTTGCCGCAATGAAAGAAGATGTGACGCGGCAGGTTCGGTGCGGCATGGATAATCTCTCGAAGCATCAAATCGATATGATACGGGAAGCTTTAAGGCTTCCTCAATTCCGACGAAAGCTTAAACGCGTCCGTCTAAAAATTTTTTTCTCGTTTGGGACAAGGAAGCAACGTTACATCCGAAGGAAACAGGAATTAAAGCAGAAAATCAAAGCAATAGAAAAACTCATCGGAGGTCATTAAGTATTTTTTGTTTATGGCAAGACGGAACGCAAGGATTAGAGAAGGGCATCGACATTCTAACATGGTCTGGGTTGTGAATGCAGCACCGAGCATCTTGACCGACTTAGAACATCTAACGACGTGAATGCCCCGTAACTCTGACAGAGCTTCAACATCGTACGCTGCGAGGGAATCACGCAGCGATGAGTGCGGGCGTGCATTTGTTGAACGTGATGCCACGGCGACTCAGGAATCAACGGGCATCACACCGGCATTTCCCGATGAATCCGTTGCTGTGTGCTTTAGTTCTGACTCCGCATACGCACCATATCTTGCCGCGGCGATCAGTTCCGTTATCTCACACGCATCTCCGGAACGGTTTTATGA
Source organism: uncultured Akkermansia sp. (assembly GCA_964545935.1). Taxonomy (GTDB): domain Bacteria; phylum Verrucomicrobiota; class Verrucomicrobiia; order Verrucomicrobiales; family Akkermansiaceae; genus Akkermansia. The sequence continues at coordinate 6,942 of CAZJIH010000039.1, forward strand.
TATTAATATCTTGCATAATTCTATACCGGCTCCGATGCAAGAGGCAATCCGGTCTATGCGAACAGCTAACGTAAGCATTCGTTTTCGGAATATCTCGGCATTGCTACAGGAATATGGCTATCCTATGCCGACGCGCATTCATTTTACGGAAGCAACCTATTATCGTTTTTTTGTACCGTACCTATTTCGGAAGTATGAAAAAGTTATTTATTTGGATTGTGACCTTGTGGTAAATCGCGACATTGCTGAATTGTACCAAACCCCGATGACCGCTTCGGAATGGCTTGCGGCGGCAAACGATACCTTTGTGCGCTATTGCATCCTTAGCGGGGATAGGTACTTCACCGAGAAACTGGGACTCGAGCATCCGGAACGATATTTTCAAGCCGGAGTGTTAATCTTTCATATCCCTCCGCTCACGAAATTCGACTTTGCACGCGCGGCTTTTGAACTTTTACACCGAATGGGTACCCCGCGGTTTTTGGATCAAGATGTATTAAATCTCCTCTGCCAAGAACACGTTCACGACCTAGACCTGCGATGGAATCTCGAGTGGCACATCCCGCTCGGAGTATGCGAGAATTGGAGAGGCATCCTCCCACCGGATATCCTAGCAGAGTACGACCGCGCATACCACGATCCATGGATTATCCACTATTGTGGGAGAGAAAAGAAACCATGGCGGAATCCGGATGCTCCTCCGGCACACTATTTTTGGGCAGCAGTGCGCGGTACCCCGTTTTACGAATCAATCATCTACAATTCCTTGCTCGGAATGATGCGGGATTTTTACGAGTTGCCGAAACTGCGGAGGAAGCTTACCCTCATTCGTATTAAGATGCTTTTTTCCTTCGGTGCGAGACGTCGGCGTCTCAAAGCAGAAAAGCGTTACATTAAAGAAAGAATTCATACTATCCGTTTCTCTGATTCGTTTATACAAACTTCAACATTTAAGAATCATTAACTTTTTATGGAAACAAAAAAGGACACAAAAGTAAAAATACTCGTCGCGTGTCACATGCCGTGTCGTCTATTGCAGGATGATGTTTTTGTACCGATTCATGTTGGGAGGGCAGTGGCTGAGAGCTGTTCCAAAGATCGCACTATCACGCAGGAGGAGCTTGACTGGATGAAGGAGAATATGATCGGAGATAATGAAGGAGACAACATCTCTGAGCAAAATCGCTATCTCAATGAACTGACGGCTATCTATTGGGCATGGAAGAATTATGAACGCCTAGGGAACCCGGATTACATCGGGTTTATGCACCATAGAAGACATCTTTGTTTCGACTTGAAAAATAAGGAAATTCCGGATCGATATGGTCTCCTTTACAGTGAAAAATTGGACGAAAAATATATAGAAAAGTACTGTCTTAAAGCAGAAAATGTCACGTCTGTCGTTTCCCATTATGACATAGTGGTTGCGGAGAGATGTGACCTTAAAAGACTGGGTACGAAAAACTGCTATAATCACTATTTAACGGCAGATACGAATTCTCTTCACATTGAAGATTATGATAAAGTACTTAAGATTCTCATTGAAAAACATCCGGATTATAAAGAAAGTGTTGATAAATACAATGCCTCGCGCTACGCCTATTTTACCAATATTTTTATCATGAAAAGGGCGATTTTTATGGCGTATGCGGAATGGTTGTTTCCTATTATCTTTGAAGCACAAAAGAGTATTGATACCGATCGGTATAACATATCGGAAGCTCGTACCAATGCCTATATATCGGAGTGGTTATTCGGTATATGGTACACACACTTAAAGAAGGAGAAAAATATAAAGTCCCTAGAATTAAAGCGGACTTTTGTCAGAGATACTTCAATTCATGTGCAGCGACAGATTTCACCGGCATTTACAACGAATAATATAGCCATTTGTCTAGCTGTTGATGAGCAATATATTCTGTACCTCGGAGTTGCTATTCAATCTATCATACAAAATGCGAAAAACGAAAACAACTATGATATTCTTATTTTGCATGAACAGTTGTCTATCGATGCCCAAAAAAGGATATCAGAGATGCAGAAGTCTAATGTATCCGTACGGTTCGTCTCTGTGGAACAATGTTATGAAGATTACGGAAATATATTTTATAAGGACAGACACCTATCAAGAACGACATATAATCGCTTTTTCATAGCAAGTTTGTGTAAAAATTACTCAAAGATTCTATATTTAGATTGCGATCTTGTAGCAAACCGGGATGTCGCGGATTTATTTAATACGCCCTTGGGTGAGCAATATCTGATAGCGGCAGTACGTGATTTCGAGGCAAATCGCATGTATGCAAGCGATAGGAAATGGGGGAAGTCATATTATAACGATTTTTTGAATCTTAAGGGTGTTTCCGATTATTTTCAGGCCGGGGTACTTTTATTTAACGTCGCTCAGTTTCAACGTGAAGATATCTTAAAAAAACTGGTATCAACATTAATCCGCCTCAAAAACCCGAGTTTTCATGATCAGGATGTACTCAATGTCGTGTGTGAAAACCGTGTCCTTTTTCTCGACCCACGCTGGAACGTGGAATACCATATTCCGATATGGACTCCGAATTGGAAAGAGGTTTTGCCGGTCGGCATGCTGAATGACTATATTGCCAGTCGTGAAGATCCGTGGATTATACATTTTTCCGGAGCTAAAAAACCATGGCAGGACCCTTCCCTCGATATGAGTACCTATTTTTGGAAGTACGCAAGACTTACCCCGTTTTACGAGGAAATTCTCATGAACATGTCGGGATATCACCTCGATGTCGCCGGTTCTTCCTCAAATATGCCTCCGGGTACAGGTGGCATAGGTTCAACATTGAAATCGCAATTTCGAATGCTGTACGAGCTGGCTATGCTTCCTACTTATCAACGTAAACTTAAGCGTATACGTTTTCGTCTGCATTTATCGTGGGGAGCAAGGCGTCAACGCTACCTTCAGCGGAAACAAAAATTAAAAGAGAAGATAAAGGCGATAGAGAAAATGATTAAAGACTTCCGAAGAAATGGCTAATATCATTCCGGTTTCGCCGAATAACCGGAAACGGATTCCCTTTTCGCATAGTTTGCATCATTCATGAGTTCTAACCTATTCTACCCCATATGAAAAGAATTATCTATTCGATCGTAGCAGCTCTCATTTTGAGTATTATTTTAGCTCTACTTATCCCGCGCTGGTTTTTCAAGGGTGACGCCCGGTGGACGTACCAAAATGAAGCTGCCCGAGTGGATGTCAGTTTCAGAGGACATCTAAAAAATGGGCGCGTGGGAGCGGAAGGTTCCGATTTGCGGGTTGCACAGCCTGCGTGGTTATCTAACGAAAGCTATCAAGGGACGGTCGTAGAATTCCCGGTCTCCTATCGAAAATGTACGTATCAAATAAAACTTACCCCGCAGGCAGAGGAAATAGGGCAGGACGCCGTTCTCGTCATAGAACTCAAGGGAAGTGACTTTCAGCATCGAGGGAAAAGAAGACCTGCGTGGGTTACCCTCGGAAACATTGCCGTCAACGGGGAATCTGTAGCCGGTAAGGAAAAGGTATGGCATGATAAGCCGTTTATTCTGACATATCCCCTCGGTGCGTCCGAGTTCATTCTTACGTTCGATGTGCATAAGCCATTTAAGGCAGCGACGGACTTTTCTTTTGTGCGCTTTTCCGTGCTTTTCCTCGCATTCCTGATGTTCTTTCTATTTTCTACGCAGATTAAATCAGTTGCATGTCGAGCAGCGGAGTTCCTCGGAGAGAAGGATATGGTCAAAGCTATATCAGAAGGTTACAAACGCATTGACCCGGTTTATCGCCGTTCTTTTTGGGTAATCTTCGGAGTGCTGTGCTTTGCTTTCGGTTTCCACGCGATCTGCTTTATGTGGGGAAACCACGATTGGATGCTCGTAGAGTCTCCGCAACGATGGCTGGCTTACGCAGTAGAGGGACGATACATGCTATGTTCTGTTAAGTCGTCGTTTCTTCACGGTGTCTACCTGCCTCTGATCTACGACATTATAACCTTTGTCTTCATGGCGATTAATGCGGTGCTTCTTTGTAGATATTGGCGTCTGGAAAAACGAGTCATCCACTACGTGCTCTGCGGACTCGTACTGACCGTTCAGCCTTTCACGTTGGGTATGTTGTATTTCATAAACACGATCCCCGAGGTCTTTATCGGAGTGACTTGTGTGTTGGTCGCTTTGTCGTTGTCCGAAAAGACCGCCTTGGTCGGAGTTTCTCTAATCGAAAAAATTTTTTATTTTCTCTTTGCTATAGTCTTGATTGATATTTCACTGGCGATGTATCCGGTTCTCATTAACACCATTGCTGTGGTATTCATCGGCAGATTGTTGATTCTATCGTCCGACTGGAACGGCTCGTGGCAACAATTAAAATCCGGTATGAAACCAGTTGTGACTGCAATGTTAACCATCGTATTGGGTATTGCAACGCACAAATTGATCCTCACATTCGTCTTCCCACCGGCGAAGTTATATAACACGGAGACTCTGCCCGTGCATCAGGTGCCGGAACGACTGGGAATCTTGTTCAAGCAATGCTTTCACCAGTTATATGAGTACAACTTTCCATTCATAATCCAATGGGTACTATGGATATTTCTCGGATTTACGATCCTATTGACACTGTACATTTGCTCTATCGGGAATTTCAAACAGAAGATCGTACGGCTTGTCCTTTTGGTCGGATCCTTATTTGGCACGCAAACAGCCATGGTCATCGCTAAAACACATGCTATAGCTGACCGTATAGAGCTCTTCGGTCTTGTCTTTTTCGAAGTATTGGTGATGGTGTTGGTTCTCACAAGACTTAGAAAACTACGTAACATTTCCGTAGTTGCCGGTACATGTGTTGTTTTTGCATCTGTTATCAATGATTTGGATTGTTTGCGTGTTTGGAAACTCGGTTTCGATGCTGAGAAGATGTTGTGGAACAGAGTTTTGGCACGTCTGGAAATCCAAAAGGATTTTTCCCCATCTCATAAATACGATATTGTTCAAATCGGGCATTCGATTTCGCTTCGACCGCGGTTTTATACAGGGAAAAGAGAGCAATTCATCGGAGATACGAAACCTATTCTACACTTCTCGTATGACTCGGAGTACTTTCTTTTCAGAGCCTACGAATTATATTATCCCACGCGCTTTCGCCGTGATGTCTTCACGGCATATTATGGAAATAAGCCGGATTATGAAGCTAGACTAAAGCGTCTCTACGAAGCCGGAGTATTGCAGAAAGCCGAGGTATGGCCGAAGGCAAACGGATTGATTGTGTGGAATGATATTATTCTGTTTGTGACGGACGGAGGCGAACTCGATAATGTCAGAAAACGACTTGAACGCGAACTCGGAAAGAAATAATCCTTATACGACTGCCCATTATGCTGCTCTCCTTGGTTGTTCCCTGCTATAACGAAAGTGCCGCCCTGATCCCTTTCATGGCGGAGGTTAAGCGTGTGGCTGAAACACTGCCGGACGATGTGCAGACGGAGCTGATCTTCATCGACGATGGCAGCACGGATGACACCCTGCGCATCATGCAACAACTCGCCGCACGCCATACGTGGGTACGGTGGTATTCTTTTTCGCGGAACTTCGGCAAGGAGAGCGCCATTCTTGCCGGACTCGAGCAGGCGCGGGGAGATTACACGGCGGTGATGGACGTCGATCTGCAGGACCCACCGGAGCTCCTTCCGCAGATGCTTCATGCCGTGCGGGAGGAAGGCTACGATTGTGTCGGTACGCGACGCGTCACCCGCAAAGGTGAGCCACCCATCCGCTCCCTTTTGGCACGCATGTTTTATCGGCTTATCAACCTTGTATCCGAAACTAAGTTAGTGGACGGAGCGCGGGATTACAGACTGCTCTCGCGACCGGCAGTCAATGCTCTCCTCGCCATGCCGGAATACAACCGTTTTTCCAAGGGACTTTACCAATGGATCGGCTTTCGTACCAAGTGGCTGGAGTACGAGAATGTGCAACGCGTGGCGGGTGAAACCAAATGGTCATTATGGAAGTTGCTCAAGTACGCGATAGAAGGCATCCTTGCTTTCAGCACGGCACCGCTTGCCTTGGCTACACTGATAGGCGGCGGGTTTCTCCTTCTTGCACCGGCTACGCTGCTTACCTTCGCCCTCCGTGACTTTCTGTGGCACATACCGATCTCCGGTTGGGATATCATCATTTGCGTTATACTTCTCGCGAGTGGGGTACAACTTCTCTGCCTCGGCATTTTCGGGCAATACCTAGCAAAAGCCTACAAAGAAGTCAAGCATCGCCCCCACTACATCATCAACCGATCCGGTGGCGAGTCTGTTCCGTTGCCATCGCACTTCAAGTACCCGGAGACATGATAGGAAGAGAAATGGAGACAGGTAGCGACAGAGAGTATTACGCATCATGCGGCGAATCACCGCGCATTGTGCGTGGGTGCACACCACATCTATTTCGTGTAATTCCGACAGGGATATCGCTTGCATCGCAGAGTTCGAGAGGGGGGTATATCAGATAATCTCCTATTTTCAACAGTAAATAAAGAAACGACTGCTCTCTCTACGCAACACCCGTGTAGAGGGAAACTTAGCATTTTACCTTTGGGACACGCTCCGAGGTTGTGTAGGGGGCGTGTCGCGTCTTTTTTTGCGCATATCATTATTCTCCATATCTATCTTACAATTCCTAACCATTAACGTTCTATGAAAAAAAACATCAATTCAGACAGTACTTCTATCCTCGCCCGTCGAAGCTTTGACCCGAATTTCAACGTCTTTTCCGTACCCGCGTTCTATTACCCTACACGCTTCCGCAGAAGGGAGCTCTCATCCTACTTTTACGGACAACGCCGGGATTACACCGCTCAGCTGGGACGGCTCTACCAAGCCGGGGTGTTACAAAAATCGGATGTGTGGTCGAAGCCGAATGGGTTAATAGTGTGGAAAGACATTATACCTTTCGTGACGGACAAAAGGGAACTTGAACAGCACAAGAGACAATTTGAACGGGAACAAAGGGGAAAAAGGGGAGAATGATGTGCCGGTCGGGAAAGGGGGGAAGGAGAACGGGCGTAGGGGGTGGGGCAGTCGCTAAGTACGAAGTAGAAATTTGGCGCAACTCCGTTGCGCAAGGTGATGGACGCGAAGCGGGAACGAGGGGAGGTGGGTGACCGGAAGGACTTTATTCCTTTCGCCGGAAACGACGTAGAGCGAAAAAACCTGCCGAACCAAGGAAGAAAATGCAGAAAGCCCACAAGCTCGCAGCAGGGATTCCACATAAACAGCACCATGTAAAGGCTGCCAACACGAGGATAAAGAGGAAAGCCGCAATCCATAACGCGGTGTGTTGGTCTTTTATTGCGGCTTCATTCTGCTTGTCTTTTCTTGCCTCATTCCTGTCGAGTACCTCTATGGCTTTGTTGTTCGCGGCACAAACGAGCGACACCATTTGTTTCTTAAAGTTCTCATCGGAGAGTTGATCGATTACGACCAACATGGAAACCTCTACAGGCAGGTGAGTGACCTGTGCGGCACGCACCATTTCTCCGTGTTTCCCTTTTTGCATTTCGAGCGCAGAGCCATGGACTGCTTGCTGCTCATTCATGATTTTGTATCGCTAGTACCTTCTGCTCAATGGCACGGAGCCTGTCAAGTAATTCGCTTTCTTTGGTCTGCACAAATTTTGCGGATGAAGCAAGGGCAAAGTCATTTACATTGCCGACGTTCGCATCCGCAGCGGCATCGCGCAGGGCACCGGTCACAAGCGAGAGAGCACGGAGAGGGAAAGCAACAACAGTTGCCTTACTTGCATCCGTGTCTTCGGGAAACGCAATTACGTCTCCTACCGTTGACAGGCAACAAGAAGCACCGACTAGTTGATCCGCTGCTCCCATAAAAGCATCTTTCATGCGTGAAATTATACCCGAATGACCGATAAATGTCAAGGGGGAAAAGAAGGGGAGAACGTCAGGGCAATCGCTTTTGAAGCTTGGGTCATAAAAAAGTTTTATGGAATTTATTCTCAACATGTTACTAAAGTTCTTGATATTGTATTGTAAATATGATAGAATTAAAGGATGGAAACTTCCTTCTTACAATATCTCGAATCCATACCGGACCCTCGCACCGCCGTCATCATCTTTTTGCGTCGCACGCGGTAGGAGGGTAGGTCGCGTGGTGGGTACGCCGGCGAGGTGCCCGGAATGTTCGGAGCTAGGTATCGATACCTTGGCGGTCGTAAAGTTCCTTGTAGAGTGGACTGGTGGCGTAGAGGTGCTCGTGGGGACCATCTCCGATGATACGACCGTGCTCAAAGAGCAGGATGCGCTGCACATGGCGGAGCGTGCTGAAACGGTGAGCCACGATGAGGGTGGTACGACCCTGCGAAAGCTTTTCCAATTCACGTTGTATATCTCGCTCACTTTCAGCATCAAGCGAGGCAGTAGCCTCATCCAGAATCAGTATAGGTGCGTCTTTCACAAAGGCGCGGGCGATAGCCACGCGTTGGCGTTGACCGCCGGAAAGCCCGTTACCGCCTTCGCCGAGCACGGTATCCATACCCTTCGGTTGAGATGCGAGGAAGGGAGTAACATCTGCTTCATCCGCCGCCGCGCGGATTTGTTCTTCGGAAGCCTGCGGATTGCCTAAGGCGATATTTTCGCGGATGGTACCGGAGAAGAGCAGAGCCTGCTGCCCGACGAGCGCGATTTGGTTGCGTAAATCCTTGCAACGCATATCGCGTACATCGATACCGTCGATACGGATAGCGCCTTTCGTGACATCATAAAAGCGCGGGATAAGGTTGACAAAGGTGGTTTTACCTGCGCCGCTGGAGCCGACGAGACCCACGATTTGCCCGGCAGGGATACGCACATTGACCTCGCTCAACGCATCCCTATCCTCCGTGTAACCGAAAGAGACATCGCAGAATTCGATATCGCCGTTAATTCTTTGAGGGAGCTTAACGGGTTTCACCGGGTCCGGCATGGTATTAGGGGTAATCAGGATTTCCTCCACACGCTGAAGCGGTCCCTGAGCCCCGTTCAGTCGATTGAAGGTATTGCCCGCTTTTTTCATAGAATCAAAGAAAAAGAAGAGCACGGCAGCCAGTGCGAGAAAATCCGCCAGCTCCATATTGCTCTTGCGTCCGTGCACCAGCAGCACCGTGAGGGCAATGGACGTAACGATCTCCATAAGCGGGATGACAGCTCGCTGGTACTTCACGGTTTTGATAGAATTGCGGCACAAACTATCCGCCACGCGGTTAAACTCTTGGATTTGGCGATTTTCCATAGCGTATGCCCGCACCTCGCGCATGGCTTCGAGGTTCTGCTGAACGACGGTATTAAGTCGTCCGTAATCCCTAGACGCGAGAAGAGCCTTGCGTGAGATACGTTTACCGAAGTGGATAACAGGCCAAATTGCCAGCGCGATCAGGCAGATATCGAGCATCAATATGCCGCTTCCGGCACTACGGAACATCATCACCAGAAAGGTACACAGAGCTGTGACACAAGTGATAGGCTGCTTGAAGAGGTCATTGGCGACGCCGGTGAGCACGTTCAGGACGGCGGTAGTATCATTGAGGATACGACTGAGTATATCCCCCTTTTTGCTCTTTTCGAGGAATGCCATGGGTAGCGTGAGTACCTTGGAAAAGAGCTCCATACGCATGGTCGCGGAGATACGCGTGCTGATAGTTGTGACCACCATACCGTTCAACCAGATTGCTACGCCGCGCACGATGAAAACGAGAGGCAATGCCGCGCACGCCATGAATAGCACGAGCATAGGCTGCTCCGTATGCATACGACCCAGCCACGGAACGAGTGAAAATACATGCGGGACCTCCTCGCCCGGTGCACCTGTGTAGAATACCATCGGGAAGACGTACTTGATCATCAGCGGGATGCCCAACCCACTCGTTCCGGCTACGATGAGCCCGGTAACAACCGCCGCCGCGAACAAGCGAACGTGCGGCAGCAGGAAGAGTCGCGCGAAAAAGAATACACGTCGTAGGATGTTGAAAATCATGTTTTTGCAGTATCTGTGTGGGCGGGGAGGGGCTGTTCCGCGTTTTCCTGCGCAGCTCGCTGTCGGGCAGCCGTGCTCACTTGTTCGTCGTAGAGGCTGCGGTAGAGCATACAGCTCTCGTAGAGGGTTTCGTGCGTACCATCCGCCACAATGCGTCCTTCTTCAAAGACGAGGATACGCTGCGCCATGCGGATGGTACTGAAGCGGTGCGCTATGATAAAGGTGGTGTGACCGACGGTCAAATCCTCAAAGGCTTCCTGAATAAGTGCCTCACTGCGCATGTCGAGGGCAGACGTCGCCTCGTCCAAAATGAGGATGGGGGCATTTTTTAGGAAGGCGCGGGCGATGGAGACACGCTGGCGTTGACCTCCGGAGAGCCCGCTGCCGCTTTCCCCCAGCTCGTAGCTATAGCCGCCCGGCAGTCCCTCGGCAAATTCCGTTACGCGAGCGCGATCCCCCGCTAGGCGCACTTCCTCATCCGTGGCGTCCGGACGCCCCACGCGGATGTTCTCCATGATGCTGTCTTGGAACAATGCGGAAAACTGGGAGACGAGACCGATGGTGCCTATACGTTCGGACCGGGCAATATGGCGCACATCCACACCATCGATGCACACGGCACCGTCGTTCACGTCATAGAATCGGCAGATGAGGTTGATGAAAGTGGTTTTGCCGGAACCGCTCGGGCCCACCAACGCTACAATCTGTCCCGGTGGTACATGCACATTGATGTTGTGTAGTACAGGGGTGTCGGGGTTGTATCCGAAGTTCACGTTGTTGAAGTCTACCTGCCCACGCGGTGGGTGAGGTATTGGCACGGGGCGCTCCGGTTCAGGTGTTTCATCCTCGGCCAGCAGGACTTTGTTGATAGCGGTCACCAATATCCCCATCAGCATAATTTGGTTCGTCATGCTTGCCAGCTTTTTCAACGGATCATAGCAAAAGTAGAATGCTGTGGCAATTGCGGCAAACTGCTCCAGCGTCAGCCCGTCCCCACACCCGCGATAAAGAGCGTACGCCAGCGCAAGCGAGCTGGCTATCTCCACAGCCGGTGCGAGCACGAGATTCCACGCGCTCATCATCAACGCCTTAGAATTATACCCCCGGATCAGTTCGTACAATTTTTCGGTTTGCCGCTTCTCTAAATTGAAGGAGCGTACCTCGCGCTGCGCGGCGAGCGTTTCCTCCACCGTAGCAGTAATTTGCATCGTTCCGCCGAGCAGTTTACGCATCTTCTTCACCATACGTTTGCCCGCAAATCGTACCAACGGAACAATCATAGCACTTACCAGCAGGTTCGAGAGTAAGATGGCACTTGACTGGTTGGTGAGGGCTTCGTAGACTAAGTACGAAACGGCAAAAATGAGCGTGAGTGGTTCGATGAGGATGTCATTGAACACCGTAACCATTTGATTTTGCAGGAACTGCGTGAATTGAACGATGATAGCTAGCAGTTCGCCGCGCTTTTGCCTGTCGAAAAAGGCGAAGGAGAGGGTTTGCAGGCGGGTGAACATGTCCTCCCACATCCGCCGCAGGACTCTTTGCCCCGCTTTGGGCAGCAGGTAGCTGTTCAGGTAAGTGCAAACTCCGCGCACACCCATCACCAACGGTATGATTGCCACGGCTACCCAAAGCTTTACGTCATCCAGCCGTTCCGGTTGCACCCAACGCAGCATCCACTCCCGCACTACAGGCGGTAACTCCTCGGTGCCGAAGACGATCGGGATCACGTCCTTAATGATCAACGGTACGCAAAAAGCCGCGGAAGCAGCCATTCCGCCCATCGCTGCCGCCAACAGCACCATGGGCATCTGCGGTTTCAGGTATTTGCGCGCCAGTGGCAGCAACAATTGCAGCGTTCCCTGCGCATCTTTCTCACTGTCTGGTGCCTTTTTCTTCACTACGTACGCGCACCAAGTCTAGCATATACTTCCCAATTGTGCAAACCTTTTTTCTGCGAATTACGTGCGTTGCCTATCCCCGTAGTCCTGCATCAAAATGACTTCCGTACAATCCACTCGCCACCTCTCATC
>CAZJIH010000040.1:0-18492 GCA_964545935.1 uncultured Akkermansia sp.
GTCGCTTGGTGGACGTAGATTGCATCGTCTCCCACATCCTGAACCGCTGAACCGCTGCTCCTGCCACCCCACCCCGGTACCCACCGCGCCCTCCCCCCCGCCCCATTTTTGATTTTTGATTTTAGATTTTTGATTTGCAAATAATGCGCGCTCCGTTGCGCGTCCCTCCGCGGATACGGAGCCCACCGGCGGGTGGGTGAATCACAGCTTGGCGGCAGGGAGTGGTGGGTGTGGTGGGAAGGACTTTTGGGATTTTGATTTTTGATTGAAATTCTAGGCGCTTCCGTGGCGCAAGAGATTTTTTACGCTGCAAAGCCGGGAAGCAGCACTTGCCGTACGCCACAGCTTTGCTTCGTAACTAACTTTATTTCCCAATACGCGCAACGGTGCGCGCTAACTTCTTAAATCGTCAATCGTAAATCGCATATCAAAAATGGGGGCGGGGGGCAGGCATTGCGGCGGGGCAGCGGTTCAGCCCACCGAGCATGCGGTGCCACAGCCTAGCGACAGGTAGAGGCGAGTGAGGGAGGGAACACTTTGGAAATTTTTGATGGAGAATAGTGGTGCTGTCGCGGCATAAGAGATTTTTTACGCTGCAAAGCCGGAAAATAAATTTTTTTCAAAGAAGGTCTTGACACAGTAAACGAATTGTGCTACACTGATCCGTGCAAGGTGGTGTGCTCTGAAAGGGGTGCCGCTGAACAAGCGATAAAAGCCACGTTATTCGGCCCGGCGCGGGGAAACCTGTTAAGGGCCACTCTTTTTTATGGGACATGAGAACACGAACACATTACGAATTAGCACAGTTGATTATAGCCCGTGGGATGAAAAGCAAAAGCGGTTTGTCCAACACGGAACTTGAATCGGCAATATGTAGTACCTTGAAACGCGTTAATTACTACCGATTGGCAGATTATTGGTACGTCGCGCGGATACCGCTTACTCCTGAAAAGAAAGCTAAGACATTTATGCCGGGTACATACTGGGAGGATGTGTGCGAGCTATACCATTTTGACCGTAAGTTGAGACTCCTGCTTTTCGAAGCGACTTCGATTATTGAAATCGCCGTACGCGAAGCGATAATTGAACAGCTTGTGCGTCAAAATCGTATGTGCATGAATCCTCAGTACGTCATGCGGCACTTTGAGAGGGGATTCAGAAAGGTTCGTAAGGTACGCGCTCGGAAAACTTCAGTTTCCGGCAGCGATCTTGCGGCAGGCGAAGATATTGTCCCGTATCTACCGGCACCTAAACAGGAGGGTTACGCCTCATCATTAATCAATTCCGATTCCTTATACGGAGCTTTCATGAGCAAGGTTCAGAAAATATATGACGTCAGTCAAACTGAATCTGCCCTGTACTATCGCGATAAACTGAAGATCACAAAGGTGCAGTTCCTCCCTATTTGGGTATTTATGGAACATGTTACCTTTGGCTCGCTGAATACACTTTTATCGGTCGCTTTGCTCAAAAAATATGTCAAAGAAATAGCCGAGGAATTCGGAATTCTTTCTATTCCCCTGTTTGTATCCGCTGTCAATTTGCTTCACAAAGTGCGTAATCATTGTGCTCACCAAGACCGTGTTTGGAATCGTCAATGGGGACGTGTAGATAAGAACCACGTATTTACCCCGATATTGAAAACCGGGATTTACCGAGACCTAGCCGATATTTACGCTGATCCCTTACCTGCATCACCCACCGGCACTGCGGCAGTCATCGTTATTTGTCGTGTGATGCTCGATAAAATATACCCCGGTAACGATTGGTACAAACGTGTACAATCTCTCATCAACTCCTGCCCGGTTCCCATTGTCGTATCCGCGTTGAAATAATCTAACACCGAACACTAAACCACAGTCCCGCCGCATATGCCCGCATCTCCACCTTTTTGATTTAGAATTCGCGAATAATGCGCACTCTGTTGCGCGTGGGTCTCAAATATACATTAAATATGCATCGTCCGTCACTGTCTACCGCAGCCGCTGCTCCGCGGATTTGCAACAGAAAAATCAAAAAGGAGGAAGAAAAAAGCGCGGCGGGAGAAACGGTTCAGCAGACCGAATCAGCCATTCTTGCGCGTCTTCTGAAGTTACTTCCCGCGGCTCAGCCCGGATTACTTCTCGGACCGGGTGATGATTGCGCCGTAGTTGCCCGCGATGCTCAGTGGGATTCCCTCCTCAAGACCGATGTAGTCGTTGAAGGCATTCATTTTACACCGGATACGGACCCGCGACTTATCGGACGCAAGGCACTGGCACGTGTACTCTCGGACATAGCGGCCATGGGGGGTATACCGGAGCATGCACTTGTTACGCTACTCGCCCATTCGAGTTGCCCCGTACAGCGACTTGAGAGTGTGTACGCGGGTCTATCCGACTTAGCAACCTCTTACCACGTAGACATCGCCGGCGGGGAGCTCTCTTCACTGCCGGCACCGGGACTCGTCGTCAATGTGGCACTCACCGGCAAAGTAGAGCACGGACGTGCCTTCCTGCGCGGCGGTGGGGTACCCGGGGATGTCCTCTGCGTCTCCGGTCCCTTGGGTGGTTCCTTCCCGAGCGGACGCCACCTCACGTTCTCCCCGCGTACAGAGTTGGGACGTACCCTGCAAACAGTTTTTCCCCGTCCGCATGCCGTTATGGACATCTCCGATGGCTTGGCGTCCGACCTCCCGCGTCTGGCACAGGCAAGTCATTGCGGGTATTCGGTGCGGGAGGATCGGTTACCTTTGCAACCGGGGTGCACTCCTCAGCAAGCTCTCTGCGATGGTGAAGATTACGAACTGCTACTCGCTTTACCGGCGGACGGAGCGGATGCTTTGTGCGCTCAATTCGGACTCACCCGCATCGGGGAACTTACCGCCGGCGACTCTACGCCCCTAGGTCAAGGTTGGCAACATTTTTCATCCCTACCCCTCGCATGAATGCTTCCCGAATACGAGATATCCTGTCTCAATTCAGCATTTTCCCATCCAAAGCACTGGGTCAAAATTTTTTAATCGATGAAAATATCGCGCGACGAATCGTTGATTTGCTCGAACTTGAACCTCAGGATTGCGTCGTAGAAGTCGGCCCGGGAGCCGGTTCCTTAACCGAGTTTGTGGCTCCGCTCTGCCGTAAACTTATCCTCGTGGAATTCGATGCGCGTCTCGCCGCATACCAACGCATTCGTTGGACAAATACACCGCACGTCACAGTCTACCACGCCGATGCCGCCGGGTGGGACACGCGTTGTCTTTACGCGGAGCAACCCGTCAAGTTCTTGGGCAACCTCCCCTACTCCTCCGGCGGGGCTATACTTACCAATTTTTTGTACAATGCCGGGCCGTGTTGCCGCGCGGTTGTCATGCTTCAAAAAGAATTTGCGGAACGGATGCTTGCCGTACCGGGGGATAAGGCGTACGGTTTACTTTCGTTGCGTACGCAGATGAATTGGGAGGGGAAAGCGGTGCGTTCGGTGCCTCCCACGGCTTTTTGTCCCCGACCTAAGGTAGATTCAACGGTGTTGCTGCTTACGCCGCGCGATGAACGTAGTCTCCCGGTGTTCGACCGTGCGCTCATGGATGAATTGATGCGGCGTTGTTTCGCCTGCCGTCGTAAACAGATGCACAAACAACTCCCCCCTACCCCGCCTTGGCAAGTCATTGCGCCTGCACTGGGACTTCCTCTCACCGCTCGCCCGGAAGAGTTGAGTTTGCTTCAATGGACGGAACTGACCCGCGCGTACGACCCCAATCCCTTGGCTGATATCCCTCAACGCGATTCCGAGCTCCTCGATGTGGTCGATGAGCAAGACCACCCACTGCGCCGAGCTACCCGCCGCGAAATCCATGAGCAGGGTCTTTTCCACCGCGCCGTTCATATCCTCGTTTTCAACAAACACGGTGATCTCCTCCTGCAAAAACGTTCCGTGCTCAAGGATACTCACCCCGGACTCTGGGATTCTTCCGCTGCCGGTCACGTCGATGCCGGCGAAACTTATGAACAGGCCGCTCACCGTGAGCTCGCCGAGGAATTGGGTATTTCCGACCCCATCCCCCTCTCCCCTATCGCCAAACTTCCTCCGTCCCCTGCCACCGGTCAGGAACATATCATGCTCTACACCGCGCACTACAACTCAAAAATTCATTTTCCGGCCGCTGAAATTTCCGCCGTTAAAGCCTTTCCACCCTCTCTCATACGCGCATGGATGCTCCGTAGACCGAGTGATTTCTCACCCTCTTTCCGTTTAGTTGAGTAAAATATGCCCGAGCGACCACGCCGCGAGATTATCGTTTGCGGAGGCGAATTGATTCATTTTCGGGTTTTTCTTGACATAGGGTGGACAAATGTGGTAAACTTTTGACATGAGAATTGCGAAAGAGATTGCGATAGTATGTTGTGGGATCGGTCTGTGCGGGCACGTGTGGGCAGGTGAAGTAAAAGAACTCCCCAAACCTGTAATTACAGGCGGGATGCCGATTATGGATGCCATCAACGCGCGTGCTTCCGGCAGGATTTACGATTCTACGAAACCGGTCGATGATAAGACGCTCAGCGAACTGCTTTGGGTAGCGTGGGGTGTGAATACGCACGGTACACGCACGGTTGCTACGGCGCGTAATCAGCAAAACATGAAATTGTATGTGCTTACACCCACCGGTACTTGGTTTTATGACGGACCCAAAAATTGTTTGGAAAAAGTGAATGACAAAAATCTCATTCCCCTTACGGCAAAACAGCCTTTTGTAAACGATGCCCCGGTGCATTTGCTCTTTGTCGCCAAGGATGATGAATGGGGACGCTGCCACGTGGGCTCAGCCTACCAAAATGTCTACTTGTATGCCGCTTCCAAAGGTCTTGCTACCGTCATTCGCGGTATGATTGACGCGGATGCTCTCACCGCTGAACTCGGGCTCACCGGCGGTGAACGCGTCATCGCCCACCAAACCGTAGGCTGGCCGGAAAAATAATTCCTCGCCGCGAGGTTATCCCTCGCCGCCGGGTCTTTATTTTATTGACGCGGATGTGGTTTGACGTTGCGTTTTGCGCCGCGTTGTGTTACAATTGCCGCGTAAAACGTCCGATTTCATGTCCGAACTCCTTGATCTTATCGCTCAAGTCACTATTCCTAGCTTCAATCTCCTGTCGCCGTTTTTCTTCATTTTGCTGTCTCTCCTGTTCGATGCGCATTGCTGCCACTTGAAGAAATTCACGATACGTACCGCGTCTGAGAAATTCATTCATGAGGGGAATTATAACCTGATCGTTGTACATCTTCTTTTTCAACGCATCGATCAGGAAAAAGAAGTGCTCATTGGGGTCTGCGGCGGTATAAGCTCCCGTATCCTGATACGATCTTAGATTTACGATTGATGACTGAAGAGTAGTGACGCTTCCGTGGTGCAAGGATCGGAAGCCGGTTACGAAGCAAAGCCGGGGAGAACCGCTTGCGCCGGTGGGCTCGTTTCCGCGGTGGGACGCGCAACGGAGCGCGCATTATTTGCAAATCAAAAATCTAAAATCTAAAATCAAAAATGCGGCGGGGGGGCTGGGAAACGCGGCAGGAGCAGCGGTTCAGCAGCGGTTCAGTTTTGCTTGCGTTGTAGACAATTTAGGTGTACAATAAGGGGCGACGCGAGGGTGGTGGAATTTATTGTGCTGCCCGGTGTTGATATGTACACATAAACAACAGCTATGAAAGAACTTACAGGCGCATGTATTATAGGGCAGTCGGGCGGTCCGACGGCGGTCATCAATGCGAGTGTATTGGGTGCAGTGCAGACTGCGCTGAATGCACCGCAGATTACTCGTGTATTGGGAGCGGCTAACGGAATAACCGGTGTGCTCCGTGGTAAATTATATGACCTTGGGATGGAAGACCCGGTTGAACTTGAATTACTTAAATTTACTCCTGCATCTGCCTTAGGGACATGCAGATACAAGATGAAAGACCCGGAAGTAGATTCCTCCGATTATGAAAAAATTCTTGATACATTCAAAAAATTTGATGTACGGTATTTCTTTTATAACGGTGGAAATGATTCGATGGATACCTGCAACAAAATTTCAAAATATATGCAGAAGAGCGGGTATGAATGCCGGGTAATGGGCATTCCTAAAACCATAGATAATGACTTATACGGCACCGACCATTGCCCCGGATATGCGTCCGCCGCTAAATACATCGCGACATCCTGCATGGAAGTCAAACACGATGCCTGCTGCTACGACACAGGTATGGTAACTATAATCGAAGTCATGGGACGCCACGCCGGATGGTTGACCGCTGCGGCGGCATTGGCAAGCTACGCGGGATCCGGGCCCGACCTCATTTATCTCCCGGAAGTCGACTTCGATATAAATACCTTTTTAGACGATGTGGAGCGGATATACAAAGCGACGGGTAAATGCTTGGTGGTAGCATCGGAAGGTATACACGATAAAGACGGTAAATTTATCTCCGAAGCTAAAACTAACGGTAACGACGGATTCGGGCACGCCCAGCTAGGGGGCTTAGCCAATAAATTGGCGGAGGTTGTACGTTCTCGCGTCAATGCGAAAGTACGGGCTATTGAACCCTCGCTTTTGCAGCGTTGCGCTACGCATTTGGCATCTACAACGGACGCCATGGAAGCGTATATGGCGGGCAAAACGGCTGTATCCGCCGCTGTCAACGGTGATACGGATAAGATGGTTGCATTTGAACGCAATAATCTGTACGGTCAATACATTTGCAATACCAAACTTTTACCGCTTGAAAGTGTCGCGAATTTTGAACGTAAAGTTCCGCGTGAATGGATCAACGCGGCGGGGAACGGTGTCGAAATGGCTTTCATCGATTACGCGCTGCCTCTCATTCAAGGTGAAACAGGTATGAAAACCGTTCAGGCACTGCCACGCTTTGCTCGTTTGCGCAAGGTGCTCGCCAAACCGATTGCCTGATATACCCTACCCCGCTCCCGCGTACACCCGCAGCCCTACGTTCTGTGTCGAGTTGCTTTGTCCGCCGGGTGAAGTGCCGCACGGACGGCGTGTTTGTAGCGGGAGGGATAGCGAGTGCGCCGAGGAGCTTACGGTTATATGTTCGGAGTCATCACATTCGTTGTCTGTGCGCTCATACTCGTAGTAGGGTATGCGGTGTATGGGCGTGTCGCCGAAAGAGTATACGGTGTACGTCGGGATATGACAATGCCCTGCGAGGAGCGGGCGGATGGTGTAGACTATGTACGCATGCCGCCGTGGCGTGTTTTTATGGTGCAACTACTCAACATCGCGGGCTTAGGGCCTGTATTCGGAGCCTTAGCCGGTTGTTTGTACGGACCCGCCGCTCTGGTATGGATTGTTGTCGGTTGTATCTTCGCCGGTGCTGTCCACGATTTCTTAGCGGCTGTCATGAGTGCTGAACACGGCGGCGCTAATATGCCTTACTTGGTAGGACGTTATTTAGGGACACATTCGCGCACGGCATTGCGAGTAGTCTGTGTGGGTTTGCTGTTGATGGTAGGTGTGGTTTTTACCACCGGACCGGCCGGTATGCTACATACTTTAGTCAGCGGCATTTCCGTTACTCAATGGTGCGCTATTATCCTCCTATACTACCTGCTCGCCACTATCCTGCCCATCAACGCTGTCATCGGTAAAATTTACCCCATCTTCGCTGCATTTTTCCTCTTCATGGTTATAGGGTTAGCCATAGCGCTTCCGATGAGCGATTATCCTTTGCTCCCCTCACTCGACTTTTCCCGAAATATACACCCGGAAGGTTTACCTATATGGCCCATGATCTTCGTTACCATCGCGTGCGGTGCTATTTCAGGCTTCCACGCGACCCAGAGTCCCATGATGGTACGCTGTTTGCAACATGCGCGTAATTTGCGTCCTATTTTTTACGGCGCCATGATTACGGAAGGTTTAGTAGCTCTCGTATGGGCTACCGTCGGTCTTACATTGCGCGATTTCCCTACGTGTTATATGTTGACAGGTAAGGGTGTAGTACCGCTCGCCGCCGGTGCATCTCCGCTTTCCTTTGCGCAGCTTAGTTCAGCGAGTCCCGCCACAGCCGTGAACGCGGCCTGTCACATGCTTCTCGGGCCGTTCGGTGCTTTCATTGCTGTTTTCGGCGTCATTGTTTTACCTATCACGAGCGGGGATACCGCTATGCGTAGCTGTCGTCTTATCCTCGCGGATGCCTTTCATCTCCCCCAGCACCGGATCACCAAACGTTTACTGCTCGCCCTCCCTCTTTTTGTCGCTGTAGTCCTCATTTCCCAATGCGATTTCAGTGTCATCTGGCGATATTTCGGCTGGGCTAACCAAGTCCTTTCCTGTTTTACACTCTGGAGTATTGCCGCGTGTTTACGTACGCGCAATAAATGCCACTGGCCGGCATCCTTACCGGCTGTTTTCATGACGGCTGTTTGCACGGCTTACCTGCTGGAATCTCCCGACTGCTCCATCTCTCTCCCTGCCACCATCGGCAACTCTGTCGCCTGCGCACTCTCCCTCCTTTGCCTCACACTCCTCCTCCGTAAAAATGTATGCCGCACGCCGCAGCACAGCGACAGGTAGTAACTCTAACCGCTGCTCCTGCCGCCCCGATGCCCACCACACCCACCACACCCACCACACCCACCACACCCACCACTCCCCGCCGCTGAACCGTTGCTCACCGCTTACGTCAGCGGCGGGCTCGTTTCCGCGGAGGGATCGCGCAACGGTGCGCGCATTATTCCTCAATCAAAAATCTAAAATCTAAAATCAAAAATGCGGAGGGGGGGAAGGTGCGGCGGGCATCGCGGCGGGGCGGCAGGAGCAGCGGTTCAGGGCTCGTTTCCGCGGAGGGACCGCGCAACGGAGCGCGCATTATTTGCAAATCTAAAATCAAAAATCTAAAATCAAAAATGCGGAGGGGGGGAGGGGAAACGCGGCGGGAGCAGCGGTTCAGCGGCGGGCATCGCGGCGGGGCGCGGCAGGACTATGGCTCGACGCATCCTTCGGGCATTCGTTCACCGGGTTGTCGCATGTGAATTTCCACACGCCTATTCATCGCCTGACGATCACGCGGTAACCTCGTATCTGCCAAAGGACGAGTTGATCCACAGGCTCGCAGGTAAACACGCTTGATAGGCACACCGTTACCGGCGAGCCAATCCGCTACTGCCTTTGCGCGTCGTAAAGAGAGATTAGCGTTGTACTCCGGTGTACCTATACCATCGGTATGTCCTTCAATAATAAACGTTGTTGACGGATTTTTATGGATGAGCGCGGCAAGCTGTAGCAGAGATATGCGTGCGGAATTTTTTAATCGGCTGTCATCGAAAGCGAACAGGAGGTCTGCACCCAACCGAGCTACACCGGATTTCGCGCCCAAATGATCAAGCCCCATAAGTTGAGCGAGGGTACGCGTATCGGGAGGTAAAGCACTATTACCCTTCGTTGCTTCTCGCCGCAGAGCCCCCTCCGCATCCGCCAATTCATCAAGCTGCGGAGTTGCATTGGCAACAACATCATTCGCATTTATCGGGGTCGGCTCCGGTATCCGCTCCGACACCCCCATCTCAAGATCCGGCGTAGGCAGATTCAAAGCAGGTGCTTCCGGCATCATCTGCGCCTGCTCAACTGAATTATTATCTATTTTCTGTGGCTCCGGAAGTGGGATACTTGTCTCCCCAGGGGCTATGACAAGGTCCGGTGGGGTCTCTATATCGAGCAGATCTATCTCTACCGGGTCAGGCGGGGGAAGCTCTTCCGGATCCATTTCCTTTTCAGTGGGAGGTGACTCCTTGGCTTCCGGCATATCTGCCTCCGTATCACGTACCACTACACGTATTACCTCCTCCTCTTGTATCGTCCGATCCGCGTGCGGCGCATCAAAACTTTCCTGCCACAAACGTAGCAAAAAAGGACTGGCTCGGAAAGCAAGCACATGAACAAATGCTGCCGCCAATGCTGCTACGATAAACAAAGGTACCATGTGACGCTGCTCCCGTAGCTCAAAATCACGACGTATCTGATTCTCGTGCTGAGCCGCTGTCTCAAATATGGGAACGGACTTA
Organism: uncultured Akkermansia sp.; assembly: GCA_964545935.1. GTDB lineage: Bacteria > Verrucomicrobiota > Verrucomicrobiia > Verrucomicrobiales > Akkermansiaceae > Akkermansia. The sequence continues at coordinate 10,040 of CAZJIH010000040.1, forward strand.
TTCATAGTTGTAAATACATCCTTACGCTACTGCTAAGTTCTGATACATCTTACACCCTCATCCTTCCATCGTCAACTTTAATTTCCACACGACACACCCAACCCATGAAAATTTTTGATGATCGCTGCAATGCTGCATCTGTATAGTTTACACGCCTTTCTCGCACCACAGGGGGCTCAACCTTACCTTACGCTTGCAAGTACGGGCATGTTGTGATATATGTAAATGCATGCCCCATCGAAAGAATCAACCTATACGGCGGAAGGTAAAAAATTGGACAGCTTCTGACTCAGCGGAGTTGTATTGTGTACCTGATTGGAGTAACGGATTCTTTGCTGTATCGAAGAATGGGGAAACAACGGTACGGCTTGTGGACAGCAACGGGGTGGCAAGTCATGTCAGTTTGGTAAACATCATGCGAGAATTGACGGAGCGTGGTACAGCTGCACCGGTTCTACTACGATTCCGCGATTTATTACGGGCTCGTTTGGATGAGCTTAACAAGAGTTTTGCCGGAGCTATCCGCAAAGCAAATTACCAAGGTGTATACCGAGGCGTCTACCCTATCAAAGTAAATCAACAATGCCATATCGTTGAAGAAATTGTATCATACGGAGCTCGTTATCATTACGGATTGGAAGCCGGATCAAAACCGGAGTTGATCGCAGCTATGGCTTACATGCAGGACCGAGAGGCTTTCCTGATGTGTAACGGGTACAAAGATGACGAATTTATTGACTTAGCGCTCATGGGACAGCGGATGGGACTTAACATTTACCTGATCTTGGAAATGCCTAATGAGTTGCCGGCTATTTTACGGCGAGCGGAGAAGTTGGGGATTGAACCCAATTTAGGTGTACGTGTACGACTATCCGCTAAGGGTTCCGGACATTGGAGTGAATCCGCCGGTGATAAATCCGTATTCGGGTTAAATCCCGCGCAGGTCATCGATACCGTCGATCATCTCAAGGCTGCCGATAAACTACATTGCCTCAAACTCTTACATTACCACCAAGGTTCACAAATACCTAATATCTCCGTGATACGCGAGGGCCTTTCGGAAGCGTGCCGTATCTATATTGAGCTCGTACGCGAAGGCGCACCGATGGGTACTCTGGATATGGGCGGCGGGTTAGCTGTTGATTATGATGGTTCACAAACAAATTTTCATTCTTCGTGCAACTATACGGTAGAAGAATACGCGCGTGATGTCGTAGAAATAGTAGGTGAGATGTGCACACGCAGCGGAGTCCCACACCCAACGCTCGTTACGGAATCCGGCAGAGCTATTTCAGCGTACCATTCGGTTCTGGTATTCAATATCTTAGATGTAACAAGCTCGAGTGGATACGGTACAGGGTTGCCTCAACTACCCGAAAACGCAAGTGAATTACTCAAGGCGCTCGACGAAACTTACCGTATGCTCACGCGTAAAAATATTCAGGAATGTTACAATGACGCGAATTACTACCGGGAGACACTGCGTATGCAATTCGCTTACGGGAATGTCAGTTTACGCGAGCGCGGAATCGGGGAAGCTATTTACTGGCATATCATGGAACTTATTGCACGCCGTATCGCGGAAATGAGTGAAATACCCGAAGACCTTAAAGAAGTTTCGGATAGCATGGTTGACTTTTATTACGCAAATTTTTCACTCTTTCAAAGTTTACCGGACTCCTGGGCTATTGATCAACTCTTCCCGGTAATGCCTATCCAGCGCCTCTGTGAACGTCCCACCCAAAAATGTGTCCTCGTTGATATTACCTGCGATTGCGATGGTAAAGTAACTCACTACATTGACAGGGAAGACGTAGCGGCGTCTCTCCCTTTGCACGAAGTCGAGGGTGACGAACAGTACTATGTAGCTGTATTTTTGGTAGGTGCTTACCAAGAAACTCTCGGCGATATTCATAATCTTTTGGGTGATACAAATGTGGTAAGTGTTCACTTAGATAACGGACATCCGGTATTTTCCGGTGAAGAAGAAGGCGACTGCGTAGCAGATGTGCTCTCTTACGTAAAGTATGATGCTAAAGAACTTGTACGTCGCTTCCGTGAATTGGCAGAGTCGGCCGTGGAAAAGGGACGTATCACCCCGAGCCAACGCCGTGAAGCATTGCAAGCGTACAGAGACGGTCTCGCCGGCTATACCTACTACGAACTCTGAACTACACCCTGCCGTAGCTCATCACAATGCCTACATCCGTGTCGCTTTACCCCTTTTAATTGAGAGGTTAGGCGCTGCCGGTACGCGGGATTTTTTACGAAGTTAAGAAAAAAAATTTTTTTTGCAAAAAAAGCGTTGACATCTTTTTCGCTTCGTGCTACAATGGAGCTCCTGCACGGGTCCGTAGGACCTCGTTAATTGGGAAGACATCGTTCTGTCCCGCGTGCTTGCAGGGCACCCTAGGGGGGCAGCCGATTGCGCTGCCCCCCGCTATTTGGCGTTCGATTGCGCATCCGTCCCAATAAAATTCTTGGTAATCGTTGCAGTACTTACTCCCTGTGTGGGTTCCATACGTTTCCTGTACCACAGGGGTATTACCCTTACGGATACCTTGATTCACACTCCACGCAGCTTTTCTACTTCGCTTCCCGCGCAACTCCGTTGTGCCCAACTGTTTGACTTTGTATATCGTTCTTCGTACTCAATCTACGACTCGTCTTCCGTCCGCAGAGGCATCTCCCACCTCTAAGTCTTTTATTTTCTTAGGACAAATATGGTCGCAGACTAGTGCCGGTTATGAAATGCTTGATTTTTTCCCCTTTGTAGGGTATACTTGGGTGCGAGATAGATGGCAGAGAGTAGCTCGATCAGCCCTATGTTTGATCAGTATTTGCGAATGAAGCAAACACTGCCGGAGGATGTATGGTTGTTTTTTCGTCTCGGAGATTTTTACGAGATGTTTTTTGAGGATGCCGTAGAATGTTCACAGGCATTGGGACTTACCTTAACGAAGCGACACGGGATACCCATGTGTGGAGTACCCTTTCATGCATCGGAAGGGTATATCAACCGAATCATTAAATTAGGGAAAAGGGTAGCCATAGCGGAGCAATTAACGACTCCGATACCGGGGAAATTGGTAACCCGTGAAATCACCCATCTCATTTCGGCAGGTACCCTCGCGGATATGAATCTGCTGAATGCCGATGAACACAATTATATAGCAGCCTGCTACTACGATAAGAAGGTGTGGGGATTAGCGTGCGCGGACCATAGTACGGGTGAGTTTTCTGTCGCGGATTACTCAGATTTTGAAGAATTGGCAGAAGAAATATCGGCTTTGCGTCCGCGTGAATTGCTTGTCAGTGAAGAACAAACCGGTCTCTTTTCTTCTTTACCTGTCACACAATACTATGATTCGTATCCTTTTATGCCGACACTGGCGCGTACGGCTTTGGAGACGCATTTTCGCGTACACTCATTGGAAGGATTCGGATGCGCTCATTTGAATGCGGCATTAGGCGCAGCGGCGGCTATCCTGCATTACCTTAAGAATCAACTACGACGCAGTACAGACCATTTGCTGCATTTATCCCTGAGACCGACCTCGCACGTGGTACTCATAGATGCTGCCAGTCGTAGGAATTTGGATTTAGTAGAGGCACGCGGTGGGGTAAAAAATACTTTATTGGGAGTGTTGAACAGCACCGGGACACCCATGGGAGCGCGTTTATTGCGGGAGTGGTTGCTGCACCCTATCTCTGATTTGCAAGAGCTTACACGGCGGCAGGAGCTCATAGCTACTTTTCTTGCGGAGCCCTTCCTAATGAGTAAATTACGAGGTTCTCTCAATAAGATTCGTGATTTGGAACGTCTTTCTTCCCGTTTATCTCAGGGAGCCGGTAATGCGCGTGACCTCCTCGGTCTGCAAATTTCTTTAGCTCGCTTACCATATGTCCTCGAAGATTTACGTGTCCTGAGTAACAAACAAAAGGGAATAGCGGTATTAGTCGAGCACCTCGGTGACTTTACCGAATTAACGAAGTTATTGACTGAAGCCTTGGTAGATGAACCACCTACAACTCTTAAAGACGGTGGAATGATTCGAGACGGGTACAATAAACAACTGGATAAACTACGCAGTGCTTCCCGCGATGGTAAGGTATGGTTGGCGGAAATGGAAGCACGCGAACGAACTGCTACCGGTATCGATTCCCTTAAAATTCGTTTTAACGGTGTGTTCGGGTATTACATTGAGGTAACTAAAGCTAACCTCGGTAAAGTACCGCAGCACTACCACCGCAAACAAACGTTGACTAACGCGGAACGCTTTGTTACTGATGAGCTTAAAAAGATGGAAAGTACTATCCTCGGTGCGGATGAACGAGCTCGTCAACTCGAATATGAATTGTTCTGTCGTCTGCGTTCAACTGTAGGTGAACAACTCACTCAAATACAGGAAAGTGCATCGGTTTTGGCGGAATTGGATGTATTGCTGTGTCTGACGGAAAATGCGCGGTTGCACAATTACTGTCGTCCGGTGTTGGATAATAGTCGTAGATTACACATTACGGACGGACGGCATCCGGTTATCGAACGCGTGCAACAGGAGACATCCTTTGTGCCGAATGATACCGAGATGGAAGAAGACCAAAATCGTCTTATCATACTAACCGGGCCGAATATGGCAGGTAAGTCTACCTATATTCGGCAGGTAGCTCTCATCACGCTCATGGCTCAAATGGGGTCGTATGTACCGGCTAAAGAAGCTCATATCGGGGTAGTTGACCGTATTTTTTGTCGTGTCGGGGCAAGTGATGATATAGCAGGCGGGCAATCAACTTTTATGGTAGAAATGAGCGAGACGGCGCTGATCCTCAACAACGCGAGTGAGAGATCGTTGGTTGTGCTGGATGAAATCGGACGAGGTACAGCTACATACGACGGACTTTCCATAGCGTGGGCCGTAGCGGAGCACCTCCACGATGTCATCGGTGCGCGTACTCTCTTTGCTACGCATTACCACGAGATGGTCGATTTACACGCTACTCGTCCGGCTATCGGTAATTGGCATGTTGAAGTACGCGAGTGGCATGACGAAATTATATTTTTACGCAAAGTAATGCCGGGTCCTGCCGATAAATCATACGGGATTCAGGTGGCACGTCTTGCGGGTCTGCCCGCCCCAATCATCGAACGAGCTAAGGATATCCTTACCCATTTGGAAATGAGTGCTTCCATGCGAGACCCTTCCCCGGAAAATTCGAGTACCCATACACATCCGCATAAAGAACCATCCGACCTACCGGAGGCTACTCCACCCGCAGACATTATTCAACTCAACCTCTTTTAACCGCTGCTCCTGCCTCCCCGCCACGGTGCCCACCACACCCGCCCCCCCCCGCATTTTTGATTTTTGATTTTAGATTTTTGATTGAGAATAGTGGCGCTTCCGTTGCGCAAGGAATTTTTACGATGCGAAGCTGTGGCGTACCGCCAGCGGTAGGAGGGTGTCCTTTCGTGGTGGGACGCGCAACGGAACGCGCTAGCTTCTTAAATCGTCAATCGTAAATCGCATATCAAAAATGGGGTTGGGGGGCAGGCATTGCGGAGGGACTGCGGTTCAGCCCACCGGGTATGCAGTGAGCAGCGGTTTAGCGGCAGGTCGTGGAGGGAGTGGTAGGGAGGACTTTTACGATTTGGGTATTTCTAAAAACTCCCCTCTTCACGGAAAAGTATGGTTAGTTCCTGCAAAAATGGTGTGTAAACCTGCTAAAGAAAACTGTTTCCATATGTCTTATTGAGCATACCTTTGCATTGATTGTTCTTACGTAACTTACAGAAATTAAACGCATTTTTTGCACAGTAAGCACAGCGAGTCGGTCAAAGGAACTTCATTTAATCCGAGTGATAGGCACAATGCACCTCCACACGCGAGCTATTAGTTTTTAGAAGTACCCGATGTGTGATTCCTCCGGCTGCCGAAAGTTGATGCACACATTGCGAGGTCCTATGTCGACAAAGTAGTATTTACTCGGCGACCGGATGTGGCGATTTTCGCGTACATCGAAGCGCTCGGCGCGTTGCATGAGAAACGCTTCCTCCCGCAAATCCAAGCATTGCTTAATCGTCGGAGCGGAGATAGCGACGTGTTTAACACTGCCGAAAGTACGGGCTAATTTATTCGGACTCAGGAATCCGCCTATGTTCGTCCCCCTCGCGCCGTCCAACGCGAGACAAATCAAATGATCCTCCCTGACACCTTCCCCGAGTAGATGCTCTCTGAACAGCTCAAAAAGCAGAAAACTCTTCCCGCATCGGCGCACCCCACTGATGATCTTGATAAGCCCATTCTCTTTTTTATCAATTAGTTGAGTTAGGTACAGGTCTCGTCTTATCTTCTTCCCCTTCTTTTCTATTTTAGATTTTTTTGGTTTCCCCGCTTTTCATAAAATAGATTTCGAAACATTTAGTCCGTATTTCAATTTATTTCTTAGAATATTTATCTGTCCACACCGACGAGTACCACCATAAAGGTCAGCTCGGAGTAGTGCCTTGTATCGCTCATTCCGGCAAATTTACGCAGGGACGCGGCAGCTTCATCAGCTCTGCGAACATTCACCGCCAAACTACCAATTCTATATCCGTCACACGCGGTCTGTACGTGTTTCTCTCAATATCGCTTATACCATGTATGTGAGTGCTTTGCAAACTTAATTCGGCAGTTTAACGTCATTTTATTCCCGAATTTGACGTGAACCGGAACCACTGAACCACAGTCCTGCCACATTGCCCGCTCCCCACCGCATTTCGAACTTTTGACTGAGATTCCACCCCAACAGAACCCCACTGTATTGATTTTTGAATACGATGCCCTAATAAATTTGGCAGGTCAGCCGCCCTTTTCCTCGCATTATGATAGCTACATGATACTATCTCTATCTGAAATGTCATTTTCTGACTGGACTGCTCCTCGCACAGGAGATATACTTACATCATGAAAACGCATTCATTAACCACTCCGGGAAGGAGAAGACGCAGTCGCGCACTCTCCTTCATTCGTTGTATCGCACTCCTACTCGCCATGTTGACCTTGGTACCTCGGAATACCTATGCTGAGGACAACATTGAGGAAGTTAGGAAGCTTGCCGAACAAGGAAACGTAGACGCACAATCTGCCCTCGGTTTTGCCTATCTCCTCGGTATAGGCGTTCCGAAAGACCGCAGCGAAGCTGTTAGGTGGATTCAACAGGCCGCCGAGCAAGGAAATGCAGATGCTCAGTCTTTACTGAGTGGGTTCTATGTTCTTGGCGTAGGCGTTCCGAAGGACTACACCGAAGTCGTAAAAAGGATTCGTCCTGCCGCCGAGCGGGGAGATGTAGGGGCTCAATCCCTCCTCGGAGATTGCTATCGCGCCGGTGAAGGTGTAAACAAGGACCTCACCGAGGCTGTAAAGTGGTATCGTAAAGCTGCTGAACAGGGAGATGCAGATGCTCAGTACAGCATTGGGGAATGCTATCGCACCGGCGATGGTGTTACTAAAGACTGCACCGAGGCTGTAAAGTGGTACCGTAAGGCCGCTGAACAGGGGCATGTAGAGGCTCAGTTGCACCTTGGGGAATGCTATCGCACCGGCGACGGCGTAACTAAAAACTACACTGAAGCTGCGAAATGGTATCGTCTCGCCGCTGAACAAGGAAATACGTCGGCGCAGAAGAACCTTGGGGGCTGCTATGCCGTAGGCGATGGCGTAGCTAAGGACTACACCGAAGCTGCAAAATGGCTTCGTCTCGCTGCTGAACACGGGGATTTAGAAGCGCAACTCGCCCTAGGGATGTGTTATTTCCTTGGTCTCCTTGGTGATGACGTGGCGAAAGACATGGAGCAAGCCGGATATTGGCTTCGCATGGCGGCTGAGAAGGGCTACAAACCTGCAAGAGAGCTTCTGGAAACGCTGCAGCAGGACTCGGATGGGGAATAAACTACATCCTTCTGCTACAAATCTATACCCTAAACACTCGGTGCCCCGGCTGTCTCCGCTCCCGGGGCACCGCTGCTTTTCGTCTTATCCCGCGAATCCGTCACAGACACATATATACCCGGTATGTTGAGTGCTCCCCCTTTTTTACTCAAAAACAAGGACCGGATCGCCCCGACAACGCTCACCTACTACCCTAATTCCTCCTCAGCAGGAGCTTGCGCTACTGCCTCGCCGGGTTTCCGGCAATTAAAATCAACTATGTTCCCCTCACTCCCCGGCACCGGTGGGCACCTTTCCGCGGAGGAACGTGCACCGGATCGCACATTATTCTTCAATCAAAAACCTAAAATGCGGCAGGGGGAAGGTGTGGCGGGCATCGGGGCGGGGCGGCAAGCGCAGCGGTTCAGCGCCACTATTTGCAAATCAAAAATTCCCAAAAGTGTCACCTACCACTCCCGCCGTTACCTGCTGCCAAGCTGTGGTGCACCGCATACCCGGTGGGCACCTTTCCGCGGAGGAACG
>CAZJIH010000041.1:0-17858 GCA_964545935.1 uncultured Akkermansia sp.
ATAATTGTGTCCTGATGCCTCATTCTGTTCGGTACACTATTTTTGTCCGAACACGCATCTGTCCCGAGAAAATTAAAGGTTTAGTGGTGGGAGATGACTCTACGGCAGGAAGACGCGGGGAGAGCAAGTACGAAGAACGAAGTTAAACAGTTAGGCGCGGTGGGAGGATGCAAGGACGCATGCAGATTTTATTTGCGGCGATAGAATACGTTTTTGCGTTTCTTGCGGCGTATATTTGGGAAGGAGATGATGAGAAGCCAACAGAGGAGCCAAGTAGAGATACTGATCCAATAGTTGGAAAGATAGGAAAAGTAAGCAAGAAAGAAGATGGCAGAGATGCCGAAGGGTGCGAGGAGAAGGCGGGAGCGGAGAGAGAAAGATTTCAGGAGGAGTAAAGCGACTAGGGTAAGACTCCATACGATGACAAGGTAGTACCAAGAGTGTTGGATGGGACTTAGGGTTAGGAAAACGGCTTGTTCGCGGCGTGTGCCGGGTAGATAGGTGGTGCAATTTTTAGCCATGAGGCAGGAAATGGTAGCGGCTAAGAAGGAACCACGCGATTCATCGACCATAGGGTGCATGGGACGGTATACTACAGCGATGGAATTGCACACGGCGGGAGATGCATCGGAGGGAGGAGGTTGGAGCACCGTGCGCAGTGGGACGGATTGGACCTGCGCGTTTCCCAAGGGCGTGCGTCCGTGGAAATCGAGAGGCAACACACGGTTACCCAAACGCAGAGATTTTCCGAACTGCACCCGGATGTCATCGGACTTCAGACCGAGTTGATGCATAGCCACACACAGCGGGAGAGTTGGGAACACTTCACCGTTGCGGCGCATGAGCAGCGGGAGGGAGAGAGCGTGGGATGAGGCATCGTCTGCACTGAGCAACTCATCCTCTGTGAAATCCGGGCAGGGAACGGAGATATCGGAAGGTGGCAATTGGAAAGGATACGAAGCATTGGTCGTGGGTAAAGCGCTTGGGTCGCCCGACAAACAATTTTGAGGAATGGCACAGGTGCGAAGAAATGGCGGAATAGGCTCTGCCTGTACGGAATTATTACCGTGGACTCCCACAAAAAAGTGTTTGAGGGAGCTCATAGAGTTATTCAGCATGAGGTGCACCGTGTTATTCTGAGCATCTGACCAAGAGAGCGGCGAAGAAAGAACCACCTGAGAAACCGCATGGTAGGAAGCCAAGCAATGGAGGATGGTAGCGAGTTCCTGCAATTTGGGAGACGGATCGGCGACATCTGCCTCCCACACTGTATACGGGATAGTGGGGTACTCGTAGCGCACCCGTGGAGTAAGCACCTTGACGGTACGTGGTTCTTCACCCGGAAAAAGTAGACGGACGGGAAGGTCTTTCTGACCGATGGCGACACGGTACAGAGCCACATCCTGCCGATGAAGTGTAGATACCCCATCACCGGCAACCAAGAAGAGGATGAGAAGCCTGAGTAGGAGAGGAATTAAAGGAAGTCGGCGATACATGTTGCAAGGGAATAAACCGGAGAGGACGAAGGCACGGAAGAGCAAACTCGGTGCAGGGTACGCATGGTCGAGGGAATGAGGGACAGGTACCAAGAAAGGTGTTGATTGTAACCGATATTGGCGAAAGCTCCCAGAGCCTGCATGAGACGCTGCAGAGTGCACGCTTGCAGAAGCGTCGGATTAAAGCTCGCTCCCGGGAGGAAAGGCAGCCGGTGCAGTAGGTCAAGGCGTTCTTCATCGGATAGCTCCACGTAAGGGTCGTACAGCAGAGAAGCTAAATCGTACTCGGCAAGCCCGGCACGCATACCTTGAAAATCAATACAATAAGCTTTGTCGCCGCGTAGAATGATATTTTGACTTTGAAAATCGCGATGTACCGGCACACGCGGCAAACCTGCCAACCAAGCAGCAGCTGAACGACATGCCGGCAGACGCGCAAAAGTAGCCGCGGCGTCTGCGAGTCCGAGGTGATGTCCCAGTAAATGCTCTGCGAAGTAAGCTTGTTCCCAAGTATAAAGCGCGGCATCGAAAGGCGGCTGCATGGACCAATTTACGTGAACGGAATGGAAAATCTGCATCGTGCGCAGAGCCGCTACGTAGGCATTTGACTTAACATGCTGAGGTTCTTGACGCAACGAAAATAAACTCCTCTCTCCTAAATCTTCCGTCAAACAGGCACCGCATCCCGCGGCGTAGAGTTGCCGGGTAAATACACGCGGAACAGGTACCCCGGCAGCCGATAAACCGTCAGCAGCCGGGAGGAAAGATGCGTTATCCTCGCGCGCGGCAGTCCAGTAGATACCGATGATACCGGCACATACCGGCAAAGAACACCGCATGATACAGCGCCCCGACGCACCCTCCGCAACGAGAACCATATCCCGCGGAGTAACGCGGGAATGGGTGTACAGCGAAAACATACGGGCGAGGCACTCTGCGCCGTCCGACATATTTTCCGGCAGCACCGACGAACGTACCGGTTCTACTCGATTCAGGGGCATACAGGCATGAAGACGCGGAAGGACAAAAACGGCAAATGCCTAGAGTTTGAAGAAGTTAAGATCGGAATCATCTCCTTTCTGGGAAGGAGAAGCCGACGCTGTACCGGACGCCTGATCGACTACCCCCCGCGTTTCCCCCTGTTCGAAAGGAGGCGGTGTAGCAAAAGGAGTTTGGGCAGGCGGGGATTGTGGGAAGGGTGTCCAAGAAGGATGCGGTGCTTGCTGCTCACTCGCCGGTACTCCGGTATCATTGATACGGAAGTATGAAACATCTCCGGCAGGTTGCTCCACATGTTGAGATGTAGGCTTTTCCGGAATAGCGTTTACCTCATACTCTGAATCGGTTGTCCGTATGCCGTGAAGCCGTAATTCTATAAGTATGAACAATATAGCAGCAACGGCAAGTGGCCAAGCCGAGCTCATAAGACCACCTATGTACACGGACACATCTTGCACAGTAGTTTGAGCAATGTATGTCCCGAGTTGTATACATCCTCCGAAGAAGAAAAAGAGGGCAATGATAATCGCGGTAATGAATGACATAGCCGTATTGTACATGAAGGTCGGCAACTTTTCAAGACAAAAGTGAACCGAAGAATGGCAGCCGATTTTGCAGCGGAAAAGCCCTGCTCAGCGAAGTGTGCATTCACCATAAGTCAAAAATTCGGAGGGGAAGTTGAACAGCGAACCTTGGGGTGAGTCATGGAGGACTGCAGTTCAGCGGTTCAGGATTGCGGTACAGAGTTGCAGGACGAAACGTCCCGTTTCGCCGAGGGAGTCTTGGGAGATGCGGGACATATTATCGAGTTCGGTATGCCACCAGGTGCTACCCGAGAAAGCAGCGATAAGGTTCAGGGTAGGCACACCGGCTTCCATGAAGGAACGGTGATCATCCAAGTAAGAACCCGGGTAAAGTGTCCAGCGGTCTTCGGGGAGGCGGAGGGAGTTGACGGTGTTCAGGTAAAGTTCACAGAGACGTGGGGGGGTATCCGATACCGGTACGGCTATAATTTTGTCGGCACCACCTACCATATCTAGGTTAATCATGCAACGTGGTAGACCGTTCGTGCCGCGTCGTGCCACATCGTAACGGGAACCGTATAAACCATCGTGCTCGGTGATATGAGGACCGAGGGACTCTTCGCCGTCGAAAAAGATGAGTTCGATATCATCGGCAATTTTCCCTTCCTTTGCCAAAACACGAGCTAATTCAAGCAGCACAGCTGCCCCGCTCGCTCCGTCATCCGCGCCTAATATGGCATTCTTCCCACTACCTTTTGTATCTATATGGCAAGAAATCAATAAACTACGCGTTTTTTTCGAAGTACCGAAACAGGCACGCAGATTAACCATCTCCTTACCTTTGAAAGGGGAAAAAGAATCGCGGAACACCTGCCAACCGGCAGCTCGTAAATGCCGCTCTAAGTAATCGAGTTGGGCAGCGTACGCGGCGGAACCGGTCGGTCGCGGGCCTAAGGCACAGAGAGCTGCGCAGTGGATGTAGGCGTTAGCTGCCGAAAAATCGGATGTATCCTCCGGTTGAACAGAGCAATTTTCGATGGGTTGCGTTGTTTCCCGGTTTTCACATGCTACGGAACATACCCAAGCGGCAACAATTACCGGATAAATTAAACAACGGAATCTGTGAACACATGCCCACATCTGCTTTATGCTTCACTTTCTGCGGATATACCGAAAAATTGCATCATACGCTCAAGTTCTGCGGCATTTGTGTACGCAATTTCAATAACGCCCCCGGTACCGCCCTTCGGGGAAATTGATACCCCTGTACCGAGACTTTGTGAAAGATGTTGACACACCGCACGTTCCGTACTACTTAATACCACAGACGTCGGTGTTCGGGGCACAGGCGGACGGAGGATATCGTGCACCAAACGTTCGGTTCGGCGTACAGTGAGACCATTGCGAACAACTCGCGTAGCTGCCTGTATTTGTGTTTGAGCGTCTTTAAGTTGCAATAGCACTTTAGCATGACCGACGGTTATTTGTTCATCGGTAAGCATGGCACGAACTTCCGGGGTAAGTTCTAAAAGACGTACCATATTTGCGACCATAGCCCGCGATTTACCGACATGACGCGCAATATCTTCCTGCTTAAGATTAAAGCGAGTTTGTAGCAAACGATATTGCTCGGCTTCTTCAAGAGGTGATAAATCTTCACGTTGTAAATTTTCAATAAGAGAAAGTTCGGCGACTTCTTGGTCCGTAGCTTCCGTTACAACTACTTTTACGTTATCTCCTCCTAACATCTTGATAGCTCGTAAACGACGTTCCCCGGCTATCAATTCGTAATTGCCGTTTACACATCTTACTATCAGAGGTTGCACCAAACCTCGCTCACGTATAGAATCCGCCAATTCCTTTATTTGTGCTTCCTTAATGATGCGTCGCGGTTGAAACGGGGAAAGTCGTATTTCATCCACCGATACTTTTAATACACATTGCTGCTCATCCGGTGATACAGTAGGGGGCATACTCCCGCCTGTCCGTTGTATCAAAGCCTGCAATCCTTTGCCTAATGCCTGTCGCGCCATAGCAAGTTTATTTTACCCCTACTCCGAAAAAAAAGCAAGCTGAACCGCTGCTCCTGCCGCCCCGCCCCGGTGCCCACCACGCCTTCCCCCCCGCCGCATTTTTGATTTTTGATTTTAGATTTTTGATTTGCAAATAATGCGCGCTCCGTTGCGCGATCCCTCCGCGGAAACGAGCCCGCCCAACGCAATCGTTGCTTCTTGGCTTTGCTTCGTAACTAACTTCCGATCCTTGCGCCACGGCAGCGCCACTATTTTTCAATCGTCAATCAAAAATCTAAGATCGTAAATGCGGGGGCAGCGGTTCAGTGATTCAGGAAAGCGTCGTGCCCTTTATCGGAGCGGATACGAATAAGTTCAGCGCGGACACCTGCTTTAAGGAGACGGCGGTGGAATTGAGAGATAATACGCGCGGAGAAACAGCAATCCGTGTTGATAGAATACAATAAGAAGGGGATATTATATTTTGCGAATAAGAGATAAACATTTTCACGCGCGGGTTGACCGGTCAGGGTGGGGAGGTCAAAGGAAGCCCACATATTGACGATGCGGATATACGAATTAGCATCAAAACGTTTAGCAAATTTTGTACCTTGATGAATCATATAACTTTCTGTGTTACGGGAAGGGATATACCAAGAAAGTAACTCGTTATCGGGTATTATATCATTTCGGGCACGTTTTTCTAAGTTATGTTGATATACGAAGAATTTATGACAGATAATTCTGGCGAGGGCGAGGCCGCGTATCGGCGGATCATTCAGGGGGTACATACCGCCCTGGTATTTGCTGTCCAATTCGATAGCCGCTATTTGTTCGAACACGGACAATTTATGTTCGATGGGCGTGAAATCCGCTACAGCGATAAGGACAACTTTTTTTACACGTTCCGGGTACATGTAGGTCAGAGCAAGTGAAAGCATGCCACCCACACTCGGTCCTACCACCGTGAAATGTTCGATACCCAAATAGTCTAAGAGTTTTATTTGAGCACGCGCTTGATCGTTAGCGGATATCATCGGGAAACGGCTTCCCCAAGGGATACCGTCCGGTGCGAGGGAAGCGGGTCCGGTACTTCCGTAGCAACCGCCTAAAAAATTGGCGCAAATGATAAAGAAGCGATTGGTATCCAGAGGTTTACCTGCGCCTATTACATTTTCCCACCAACCGTCATAATTTTCCGGTTGCCAAAAAGTTCCGGCTTCGGGTAGAAGAACTCTGTGACCGTGAGCGTGGTGACTTCCGGTGAGTGCGTGGAATACCAATATCGCGTTACTCGCATCCGCCGCGAGCGTCCCGTACGTTTCGTATGCTAAACGTACATCGGGTATTACATCCCCGGAGTCAAAGCGAAAATCCCCGAGTTTCAGAACACCACTGTTTATTTCATCCCCCATCACTTACCCTTTCCCGTTTTTTCCCCATGCGACAGAAAGAGGTCGGCATCCCTACCGACCTCTCCTTGTGATTATTGTGCAAACACCCGAACAAGATTATCTCATTTTACGCCTTTTTTACTAAGACGAGTTCCGGCGGTAGCCCCCTGCCGCGCCTTAAATTTAGGATTACTTTTGCAAATAACGTAAAGCGTGCCCCTACGCTTTACAATTTGACAGTCTGCATGACGTCTTTTCATCGAGGCAAGTGAAGATAGTACTTTCATAAGAATATGCTGTTTGTTCAAATATACGCTGCACCAAGCAGATCAGGGACTCACCACGGCGAGCGCGCCTATTATAAATTACACTCCCCACTTTGTAAAGACAAATTTTCGTTATCCGTAATTTTTTTTGCTGAGAAAGCATACGAGTCCTGAGAAAATCAACAGTTTAGCGCTGAGCAGTAGTTTGGTCGCGGAGAGACGTGAGAGAAGGGGTACATCGGCGGAATTGCCGGTGAAGGACATCGAGAACCACCACCTGTCCTGATAAAATTCTTATTAACAAGCCTGCCCGGGGACAAATCTCCGGGCAGGCAGGATGAAAGGAACTCTCACACTTGCGGGGGCGGGATTTGAACCTGCGACCTCCAGGTTATGAGCCTGGCGAGCTACCGTGCTGCTCCACCCCGCGATTTCAGTGCGTCCACTCGCGTGAACGGGTGGAGTTTATCACAACATGCGCGATCGGTCAAGAGAAAAAATAAAAAAAATTTATTTTGTCGATTTATATGGTACACCTGTGCCGAGGAAATTGATACTAACCGCTTCAACGATAGGTACCCCTCGTGTGGGTTCCACGCGCTTCGTGTGCCGCAGGGTATTAATCAAACGGGTACCTCTTAAGTTATCATTCATGCGGTTTTTTCCGCCACGCAACCCTGCTGCGTCTGACGCTCGGCTTCGTACATCGTACTTTATAACTCTCGCATTCCCTTGAAACTAAGTCATCACTCGGTGCAAAGCTGTCAATTTTTCCTAGGACTGATGTGTGTATTTCCTCGGATAGATAAGGTTTAATGTTTGACAAAGTAGTGATGTGGTGATAGGATGATCGGCGTGAGCGACGAACAAATAAAGAGAACGCCTTTGTGCGAGAAGCATGAAGCGCTCGGAGCGAAGATGGTGCCCTTTGCAGGGTGGTTAATGCCGGTGCAGTACACCGGAATTCTGAATGAACATAAGAGTGTGCGTACGGCGTGCGGCGTGTTCGATATATCTCACATGGGACAATTCCGTGTGCGCGGAGCGGGGGCTACGGCATGGTTGAATACCATGTTCACGAATAATCTCCTCAAGTTGACTGATGGCTACGGACAATACTCCATGATGCTGAATGAACGCGGTGGTGTGATTGACGATTTGATCATCTACCGTACGGCTGAGGATGACTTCTTCATCGTCGTCAATGCGTCCATGATAGATGAAGATTTTGCGTGGTTAAGCAGTCACAAACCCGCCGGGGTAAGTTTGGAAAATTTGAGTAGCGACTACGTAGGGTTAGCGGTGCAGGGTCCCCTGTGCGAGGAAGTTTTTGCCAAGATATGCCCGGGTGCGTCATTGCCGGAGCACAATGGCATCAAGAAAATAACGGTTGAGGGAGACGAGCTTATCGTGTGTCGCACGGGATATACCGGAGAAAACGGGTTCGAGATGTTTTGTCCGGCGACCCAAGGAGTGAAATGGTTTGAGAATGTGATAGCCGGAGGCGCGACCCCGTGCGGATTAGGATCGCGCGATAGTTTGCGGCTCGAGATGTGTTACTCACTGAATGGCTCGGATTTATCTCCGGAAAAGACGCCTTTGGAAGCCGGGCTTTCGTGGTGCTGCGACCTCACCAAAGACTTTATCGGAGCGGATGTGCTACGTGCGCAAAAAGCCCAAGGGCGACCCACGGCACTTGTGGCGATAGAATACACCGGCAAAGGAGCTCCCCCGAGGCATGGGTACGAAGTGCAGTTACCCGACGGGACCCCGCTCGGTGAGTTATGCAGCGGAGTGCTTTCGCCGACACTCGGCAAGGGCGTAGCTCTCGCATACGTACCCGCGCCGCACGCAAAGATCGGGACAGCCGTGCAGGTGATCGTACGCGGCAAAGCTGTTCCGGCGCAGATCGTGAAGAAACCTTTCCTTAAAAAAAATTAATGCTATGAGTACAATACTCCAAGAATGCAAATACTCCGGTGAACACGAATGGATAAGTCCTGTTACGGACGGAGTAGTTACCCTCGGTATCACGGACTTTGCTCAATCTGAGCTGGGTGATGTGGTGTATGTGGAACTCCCTGAAGTCGGCAGTACTGTCGCAGCCGGCGATGCTATCGGGGCTGTTGAATCCGTAAAAGCCGCGTCAGATGTTTATACTCCTGTTTCCGGTGAAATAACGGAAGTGAATGAACTGCTTAACAGTGAGCCGGATGCGGTAAACAAGGCACCCTTCGGCGATGGCTGGATATGCAAGATACGACTGAGTGCACCTTCTGAAACGGACGGCTTGATGGATGCTTCCGCCTACGAAGATTTCTGCAATAAATAACCTGCCCCATACCATTCATGACCCGGGAGCTTTTTAGCGAGGCTCCTCCACCTTTTTTGTACGCCCCCTTTTTCCCATGATTATTCCTCCCTTCGCCTCACGCCACATCGGACCGAGTAAAACCGACATTTCAGAAATGCTCGCGGAGCTCGGTTTCGAGAGTTTAGAAGCGATGACAGATGCCATCGTACCGACCGATATTCGACTTAAATCCCTGCCTGAGCTTCCCCCCGCACTGTCGGAACAGGATGCCCTACGTACCCTGAAGAAAATACTTTCTGACGGTAAAACGGTCAAGAGTCTTATAGGACAGGGATATTACGGCGCGTACATGCCCCCGGTGATACAGCGCAATGTTTATGAAAATCCCGGTTGGTACACGGCATATACCCCCTATCAACCGGAAATTGCGCAGGGGAGACTGGAAATGCTCATGAATTTCCAGACGATGATAGCCGGGCTGACCGGTCTACCGGTAGCCAATGCGTCGATGCTCGATGAAGGAACCGCGGCAGCCGAAGCGGTACATCTCTGTGTGAGTAGTAAACCAAAGGCATCCGCTTTCTTTGCAGCGGATTCTTGTTTTCCGCAGACTATAGATGTGATACGTACCCGTTGCGAGACGACCGGTGTAAAACTTATCACTGGTGATTGGAAAAGCTTTGACCCCGCGTCCGTTCCCGGACTTGCCGGCGTGTTGGTACAGTACCCGGACAATCTGGGCAGTGTGGAGGACTATTCTCAATTTTTTGAGAAGTGCCATGCTGTGAAGGCATATTGCTGTGTGGCAGCCGATCTTTTGGCGCTGACCCGCCTGCGCGAACCCGGATCTTTCGGAACCGATGTGTGTATCGGAACTACGCAGCGTATAGGTATTCCCATGGGCTACGGAGGACCCGCCGCCGCGTACATGGCATGCACGGACGCACTCAAGCGCAAACTGCCCGGGCGTTACATCGGGCTATCGGTTGACCGCGATGGGAAGCCCGCTTACCGCTTGGCACTGCAGACCCGCGAGCAGCACATCCGCCGCGAAAAAGCAACGTCCAATATCTGCACAGCGCAGGTATTGACGGCACTTCTCAGCACCTTCTGCGCCATGTACCACGGTCCGCAGGGGCTTGCCCGAATCGCTGCCACCGTGCAACAATTGGCAGCGGCTTTCGCACAGAGTATGCGTGCCGTGCCCGGAGTGAAGGTGCTCTGTAACCGTTTTTTTGATACAGTGGCACTGCGAGCGGAGGGGAAAGCCGATGCGCTTGTCGCGATCGCTCTTGAAGCCGGTTACAACATTCGCCGGATCGATGCCGATACCGTAAGTGTTTCTTTCGATGAAACATGTACCGATGCTGATGTGACCGCGCTTTGCGCTGCCTTCGGCGTACCGGCGGCACCCCTTGCACGAGCACCGGAATCCGAACGTACTACCGCATTCTGCACGGAGAAATGCTTCAATACTTTTCATTCGGAGACAGACATGATGCGCTACATTCATCGTTTGGAGATGCGTGACCTTGCGCTCAATGAAGCGATGATTCCGCTTGGTTCCTGCACGATGAAAGCGAATTGCGCCGCGACAATGATGCCGATTACGTGGGATGCCGTTACGCAGCTACATCCCTTCGCACCTGCCGACCAATGCAGAGGGATGCACACCATGTTGCTTCAGCTGGAAGATTGGTTGGCAAAAATTACCGGATTCAGCGCGGTTTGCCTGCAACCGAATTCCGGTGCGGCGGGTGAATACGCCGGTCTGTTGACAATTCACCGCTACCAAGTTGCCTGCGGAGAGGGACACCGCAATGTCTGTCTCATCCCGGCTTCCGCGCACGGTACAAATCCCGCTTCTTCGGCGATGGCAGGCTTTACGGTTGTGCCGGTCAAGTGCGATGAACACGGAAATATCGATACCGATGACCTCCGCATGCAGGCTGAAGCGCACCGCGAGCACCTCGCGGCTCTCATGGTGACATACCCTTCCACGCATGGGGTCTACGAACCGGGAATCGCGGAGCTTTGCCGAATAGTGCATGCCAACGGTGGTCAGGTATACATGGACGGTGCTAATATGAATGCCCAATGCGGGCTAACGAATCCGGGGGCAATCGGTGCCGACATCTGCCACCTGAATTTGCATAAAACATTCGGTATGCCGCATGGCGGGGGAGGTCCCGGTGTAGGGCCCATTTGCTGTGCTTCGCATCTCGCTCCTTACCTGCCCGGGCATTTGTGCGAGTCGCGACCGCGTTCACAGGGAGCGGTTGCGTCCGCTGAATTTGGTTCCGCTGCGATTGACCCCATCACGTGGATGTATATTGCAATGATGGGAGGTGAGGGGCTTAAGCTGGTTTCACAGGTCGCGCTTCTCAATGCGAATTATGTTTCCCGCAAGCTTGCTCCGTATTTCCCGACTCTTTATGTAGGTGAAAACGGTCTCGTGGCGCATGAATGTATCCTCGATACGCGTGAGATGCTCCGAAAGAGTGGGCTTACGGTCGATGACATCGCGAAACGTCTCATGGATTACGGTTTCCATGCGCCGACAATGAGTTTCCCCGTACACGATACCCTCATGGTCGAACCCACAGAATCGGAAAGTAAGGTGGAGCTTGACCGTTTCATTGATGCCATGGTGCACATTCACGCGGAGATGTCAACGGTTGCCGAGGGGCATGCCTCGCCGCAGGACAATGTACTCGTGAATGCTCCCCACACGGCACAGTGTGTCTGCGCGGATGAATGGTCACATCCGTACTCGCGAAGTCAAGCTGCTTTCCCGGTTTCGGGGCTGCGCCGTCATAAATTCTGGCCCGGGTGCTCCCGTGTTGATAACACATACGGTGACCGCAATTTCTGCTGTTGTTGCGATACTCTTGCCCTCAGTGAAAGACATTAGGCTTGCAATAAATGTTTTTTTGTGATATATAAAGTCCGTTCCCATTATGAAGTCTTACAAAATTTTTGAGAAAATAGATGAAGAAACTCTGAATATCTTTTTAGAGTGGATGCGAAATCAGGAACGTAACGTGTACCGCGCCGCTCTAAACGAACTGGCGGCTCTGAAAAAATTGCGACCTGTTTACGTACGGCAGAAACCCGTTGCGGAACAATTCGCGTGGCTTAAAAAAATGTTAGCTTGGAAGCCTGCGGAAACCATAGGTGACCACCTTTTGCAAGTATGGCTCGTGCGTAAGCATACAAATATGCTGGTGCTTTTCTTGGATACTCTGGGAATTAAGCACAATGGGCAGGGTATTGTGGATGTGCTCCCGGAATCTCTGGACTCGGAAAAATTAAAAACCGGTGTAGATGCACTGTTTGCTCGGTATTCTCCGGGGGCTGTCTCGCTTTACCTGCAGATGTTCCAAAATCAAACACCGAAAGGATGGACGGAACTGCAGGAGTTGCTGGACACGGACCCGCGCATCACCCTGCGTTGACCTCCGGTCTCGCCTCCGATGCCGTGTCGGAGGATGAACTTTTCATGCAGCAAGCCCTCCGTGAAGCCGAAAAGTCGGAACAAGTCGGCGAGGTGCCCTGCGGATGCGTCATCGTGAAGGATGGCAGGATTATAGCTCGCGGCAGAAATCAGGTAGAAACACTGAAAGATGCTACGGCACATGCGGAGATGATAGCGCTTACAGCCGCAGCCGCCGCGGTAGGGGACTGGCGACTGGAAGGTTGTACGGTGTATGTTACGAAAGAACCGTGTCCGATGTGTGCGGGTGCCTTGGTGCATTGCCGTCCGTCGCGTGTGGTCTTCGGCATGCACGACCCGAAAACCGGCGCGTGCGGTGGGTGGATTAATCTGTTGGATAGCAATCCACCGTTAAATCATCAATGCCCGGTACAGGGCGGCGTCCTCGAATCACTCTGCCGTGAACAATTTCAAAGCTTCTTCCGCAGGGCAAGAAATGTATCCCGTCCGAATTCAACTCTCCCCTAGTACCTGATGTTTGTTTATGTCGGTCGGTAATTTATGTTTTCACATTTACGCGCACACGCATCCGGATTGGTTACCCACAGAGTGGGTAGAATGGTGCGAGCGCCGTCTGTCTTTATTAGTTCCGGTGCTCCTTGCTTCTCCGCCGGGTCCGGAACATGTGCTCAGTGGATTGTCAGAAATTGAAATTTCGCTTATCGATGACGCGTCCATTGCCCGCATTCATGCGGAATTTCTCCATGACCCTACGCCGACTGATGTCATCACTTTTCCGTATGGTGAAATTTTGGTCAGCTGCGAAACCGTTGCCCGCTACGCCGCTGAGCATGCTATTCCGCCTCTTCAGGAACTTTTCCGATACATCGTTCACGGTCTTACTCACCTCCACGGTTATCTCGACTCTACCCCGGAACAACGCACCGCTCTCTTTGCCGTCCAAGAACCTCTCGTGACGCGTTTTTGGAAAGACTGAACCGTAGTTCCTCCGCAGCCCGACCCAACACCTACCGCCCCGCCGATTTTTTGATGACTGTGACAATGCCTGTACCGATAAAATTTTTAAGAAACGCTGCAATGCAGGTTATGTTTCGCTGTGCTTGACGCGATTTTTTGTGATAAAAGTAAAATTTTGACTTGACGGAAGTGGGAGTGGATGGTAGAATGTCGTGCCCTCTTTGTAGCTGCCATAGAAACAACGAAAGGGAGGGGGTAAGGTAAGCGGCACCTTTCAACCAAAAGCTCCCCCTGGTTTAAGGAGGGGCACCCATGATAGAATATGATCGACGAATTCATCACTGAGATGGTGGAAGCCGGTGTACACTTCGGGCATCAGACCCGTAAGTGGCATCCGAATATGCGGAAGTACATTCTTACACAGAAGAATGGAATACATATTATTGATTTGGAAGAGACTGAGAGATGTCTTGACCGGGCGGGAAAGTTCTTGGGTGATTTAGCGGCAAAGAACAAAAAGATACTTTTTGTAGGATGTAAGCGGCAGGCTCAAGAAGCGATTAAGGAAGCGGCTGAGGCTACGGAACAATTCTACGTGAATTATAGGTGGTTGGGCGGCATGCTGACTAATATGTCAACTATCAAAAAGAGTATAGCTCGCTTGGAATACCTCGAGAATTTAGCCAATCTTCCTGAATATAAAAGTATGTCGAAAAAGGAGTTGGCGGCTTTATCCCGTGAACGCGAGAAATTGTTGCGTAATTTACAGGGGATACGCAAAATGGGGGGGGCACCGGACGCGCTTGTTGCGATAGGAGCTGACCATGAAGATATTGCAATTCGCGAAGCGCATATCCTCGGAATACCGGTGGTAGTGTTGACTGATACCAATGCGGACCCCGATAGTGTCGATTATCCGATACCGGGGAATGACGATGCCGTACGTTCTATCCGGTTGATATTAAGTAAATTGGTGGAAGTTATTAACCAATCTCGTCCCGTAAAATCTTAACTTAAATACGACTATGGCAGAAATAACCGCACAACTTGTTAAGGAACTGCGTCTGAGGACGGATGTGGGCATGATGGACTGCAAGAATGCTCTTGTTGCCTGCAACGGAAACATGGATGAGGCAGTGAAGTACCTACGTGAGAAGGGGATAGCGAAGGCAGCGAAGAAAGCGGATCGCGAGGCAAAGGAAGGCATCGTCAACACGATTGTGGAAGGTAGAGAGGGCATTATATACGAGATCAACTGTGAAACGGATTTTTGTGCAAAAGGGGATAAATTTAAGGCACTTGTGACCCATGTCGGTGATGCTCTCTTTGCGTCATCCGCCACCACGTTAGAGGAAGCCTTGGCTGTGACCACCTCGGACGGCGCTACGGTGGAGTCGTACATAGCGGAGCAGTGTGCCGCTATCGGTGAAAACATGAAGTTACGACGTTTTGCGCGTTTAACACTTGCCGGGGAGGGTTGCATTAAGTCATATATCCACATGGGGGGCAAAATCGGGGTACTCCTTCTCGTAAGTTGCACGAAGGCAGAAACAGTCACGAATCCGGAATTTTCAACACTTTGCGAAGACCTTACTTTGCATGTTGCAGCGTGTGACCCGCGCAGCGTTGATTCGTCCTCGCTTGACCAGGCGTTTATTGCTGAAGAGCAGGAAATAGCTAAGAAAAAACTTCTCGATGAGGGTAAACCGGAGAAGCTGCTGGAGAAAATATTGCCCGGAAAGCTTAAGGCACTGTATAAGCAGAGCTGTTTGCTGGACCAAGAGTTCGTTAAGGACACGTCTGTTTCGGTAGGAAAGCTTGTCGATTCTACAGCTACGGCTCTCGGGGATACTTTGAAGGTAGAAGAGTTCCGGCGATTCAGGGTCGGTAGTTAACCGTTGGACCGCAGTCCCTCCGCAATGCCTTCCCCCCTGCCGCATTTTAGATTTTGGATTGAGAATGGTGGCGTTTCCGTTGCGCGTCCCTCCGCGGAGGGTGCCCACTGGGCGTATGACGCTCCAGTGGTTCGGCGGCGGAGAGTCTTTGCGCCTATTTGCCGAGACAGAAGGAGGAAAAGATTCGGGTGAGGAGGTCTTCGGAGTCGATGCGTCCTGTGATAGAGCTGAGGGAGTCGAGAGCGGTATGTAGGTCTACGGCGATCAGTTCCGGGAGGGTGTTATTTTCGAGTTCGCTGATGGCGGCATCGAGGGCGGATATAGCAAAACGTAGCGCGTGCAAATGGCGGGTGTTGATAGCTACGGAGGAATCGAACTCACCGCATTGCGCGGCAAAGACATCCGTAATAGCCGACAGAAGAAGGGGTATACCTTCTCCGGTGAGAGCGGAGACACGAAGAGCATCTCGGTGGCATCGGGAAGCGTGCATCGGTAGGTCACACTTATTGAGGACACGGAGATATGGTACACCGGGCGGAGGGGTATTCCAAGGAGTGAACGGCGAGGTAGCATCCTGCACATCCAGCACAAGATCGGCGGCTTGTCGGGCACGTTGAGAGCGTTCGACGCCCTGCAGTTCGAGCGGGTCTTCAGTATGACGCAGACCGGCTGTGTCGATGAGATGCAGCAGGAGACCCCGCACAGAGAGAGATTCCTCAATTGTGTCACGCGTCGTACCCGGGGTAGGGCTTACGATGGCGCGTTCGTAGCCGAGTAAACGGTTAAGTAGACTCGATTTTCCTGCATTCGGCGGACCGATGATAGCGGTACGTATCCCCTCTCGCAGAAGCCTGCCGGCATCTGCCGTACCTGCCAAAGCGCTCAATTGCTCGCGTATTTCCCGCAATCCTACCGATATCTCCTCCTGAGATTGCGGAGATATATCTTCTTCCGGAAAATCGATATATGCTTCCAAATGTGCGAGAAGAGAAAGTAAATGGTCTATACAATTTTGTACGGGACGCGAGACAGAGCCAGCCAACTGAGATTGCGCAGCCCGCAGAGCGAGATCACTCCCCGCGCGTATGATATCCATAATAGCTTCGGCTTCAGTTAGGTCGAGTTTCCCATTCTCGAAGGCGCGACGTGAAAATTCACCCGGTTCAGCCGGTTGAGCTCCGCATTCAAAGAGGCGTTCTAAGACACGTTGCGTGACCAGCATGCCACCGTGACAGGTCAACTCTACCACGTCCTCCCCCGTAAAACTTGCCGGTGCCGCAAAAAGCACGGCTATACATTCATCCAGCGTTCTTCCGGATTTATCCCGTACATGCACCAGCGTGACCATACGCGCCGCAAGCGGTTTCTTTCGTCCGATAGCGGTCAATACCACAGAATGAGCCGCATCTCCGCTGATGCGTATAATCGAAAGAGCCCCTAATCCCGGTGCCGTAGATATGGCTGCGATGGTTGACATGAATAGGTTACGCGCTCATTGAACCACAAACACCGTCTCTACGCAAGCAATTTCGGCACACCCGTCCGAAAAAAAATGTGTTTATGCCGGATTTGCCGGTGGTTAATATGCATACAGACAATGCGATACGGTAACCATGGAAAGTACAAAGGAATTGCATCTGTGCTCGATTACCCACATGCCCACGGGAGCAAATAAATGACATTCAGAGCAGCTGGTTTGAGAGGATTTCGGCGGAAAGCGGTCTTCGCAACGAATCTCCTAATTACAGGTTCATTCTATCGAGATGGTAAGTGACGCCTATGGGTGTCTGTATGAAGTAAGCGTTTGTAGCCCGCATGGGGATTGGCATTGCGGTGTTTTTTAACTTTTTCGGGACAGATGTGGGGGATGTGCGGGGATGTTTTTGAGTGCTATCTCAGGGGTGGTTGTTGACCCTGTGAGCAATGCATGCTTCACTTGTCGGATGGCTATAATTTTTTAGTTGACGATTTAAGAAAAATGGTGCTTCCGTGGCGTATAGGTCTGAAGCAAGTTACAACGCAAAGCCGGGAAGCATGGGTGCCTCACGTGACAGGACGCGCAACGGAGTACGCATTTGTCTCAGTCTTCAGTCAGAGAAAGAGGGGTAGCGGGTACCATGGTGGGGTACGGAGGACTGCGGGTAACCCGCTCATGTCCTCAACAACAGCGCTTGTTGATAATGCTTCCTCACCGGCACCCCTCGATGACAACAAGAACTATCTTCATTGTCAACAAAGCACTTTGATGACAACGCGTAAGCAGCAAAATCACTTGTTGCTATCAAAACACGGTTCTGTTATCAACAAAGGCGTTTGTTGATAACTCGCCATCACCAACAGTCCTTGATGACAACAAACGCTGCCCTCATTGCCAACAAAGCACTTTGATGACAACGCGCAGGCAGCAAAATCGCTTGTTGCTATCAAAATGCGGTTCCGTTATCAACAAAGGCGTTTGTTGATAACGCGCCATCACCAACAGTCCTTGATGACAACAAACGCTGCCCTCATTGCCAACAAAGCACTTTGATGACAACGCGCAGG
>CAZJIH010000042.1:0-17855 GCA_964545935.1 uncultured Akkermansia sp.
TCAAAAATCAAAAATGCGGAGGGGGGGCGGGCATCGCGGCGGGACTGTGGTTCAGGTGTTCCGATCCTAATTCTAGTATTCCTTCCACATGTTCATCTGCTAGGCGGTAATATACTTTTTTCCCTTCTCGGCGCGTTCGTACCAAATGGGATTGACGGAGTATTTTAAGTTGGTGAGAGACAGCCGGTGTATTCATTGTAAGTTGTTCAGCTAAATGAGTTACGCACATTTCTCCGTGATGCAATGCCCACAATACCTTAATCCGTGAACTATCCGCAAATATCTTAAAAAAATCTGCCAAATCACATATTTTCTCATCACTCGGCATCTTTTCATTTATCTTACAACAATCCTTCATCGCTTCTCTCCTTTCTCATTTAACGTGTTAATTCTCTTAAATTATGTGCCCATCCACGTCCGGCATGTATATCATCCAGTGCTGCCTGTGCTGCCGCAGTTTCAGCCATCTGCTTTCCGTTCCCTGTACCGGTGCCGATCTCCTGAGCATTCCAGACGACAGTTGCCTTGAACAACGGGGGTATTTCTTGTAGCCGTTCCACCTGATATAGAGGCGCTTGTTTGTTCAAGCCCTGAAGCAGCTCTTGCAAATCACCCTTCGGATTCATTGCACCGGTCGGACATGCCGTCTTCAAGCTATTTCGGAGGAGTTTACACGCGACATCGTATGCTGTATTAAAATCGGAATCCAACATAATGGCTCCTACCAAACTTTCGATCGTATTTCCTAAAATCGAAACCGAATGACATCCACCTCCCGCTTTTAGCCTTGGACTCATGATGATATACGGACCTATCCCCGCCTCCCTCGCTATACTCGCTAAATGATGTCGACTCACTATAGCTGCCCTCATCTTTGTCAACTCCCCTTCATTTGCTTCACCATGCATTGTATAAAGCTTATGCGATACAACTAACTCCAACACCGCATCCCCCAAAAATTCCATCCGTTCATAATCTGAAGGTCCGGTACGTCCGGGTTCTGTGCTCGGATGCGTCAACGCTCGCTCTAGCAATGCCTTATCCCGAAATCCATACCCTAACCTCGCTTCTATCTCTTTGCTTTCCATCTCACACTCATTCTACCATGCTTTCCCTCACTTGACGAGAAAAAGCTTCCACATACTTTCCTTGGGACAGAATATTATACGAAGAACTATAAAATCGGAACGTATCCGTATCGAGGAGGACGATTCTTTATCAAAAAATTCAAAAATCACCCCCACATTCGGATATGTGACCTACCGCAGTCCACCACAATGCCTACTCCCGCACACACCCCCGCCGCCAAGCCATTACGCCGAAGCCTCGCTTCTCCGTACTTCGTAGCTCATACTTCAGAAATTGACTCGGTAGCCTAAGGTCGCGTTCGTGCTTACCCAATTGTCGCGCCACTCCAGTGAGGCGTCGGCAAATATGCTACCTGATTGCGCATCGATGGGGATGCTGATACCGATACCAGCTTCGACACCCACGGCACCGACCTCCGCGCTCTCCACTTCAGCGCGTGATGCGTGCTTGACGATGGCGTTCTCCACCGTCCCCGAGCGGTCTCCTATATCCGTCTTCACCAACAGGCGTCCCTCCAGCACCGTCGAGCGATTAAAAGCATTCGCACTAACGGCTGCCTGTACCCGGGCACCAACTCCGAGGGTCAACACGGTCATGTCCATATCATCCGCGTCCACTCCCGCGTCGCTCCCGGTTTCCGTGTACCCACTCAGCTCTACGTGCCGCAATTCTACATTGGCTATCGGTTGCAGAGCAACGGTGCCGCGTTTGTTGACGAATCCCGTGTACCCCACCTCGTACATCGCTCCGAAGGCACAGCCATCCGTGCTACCATCCGTCCGGTAACTCCCGCCGCCGTAGTTGACTGTACGATTGAGACTGACATCCGCTATCCCCCCGCTTACCACAAGGGTATGAATCCAAGCACCGTGTGCCAGACGCGCAAAGGCGCTCAGGTAATACGTATCCATATCACCCGATGCGCTGTCCGCCGAATCCGGTTCCAAATCCCCGTACATCGCCGTGATCGCCAGCCCCATGGTCGTCGTGCGCGAGATATCGACATCTACACCCACCGTGCCGCCCCAATTGTGCAAGGTGAAACCGGGAGCCAGTCCATCCGCGTCCAGTTTGTGGTACGCGCCCTCCGCGTTCAGCCAAGCGTGCCACAGCGGGAGATCATCATAACCGTCTGCCAAATTTTCCATCGCCATCGTCGTTGTGCGGTTACGTATGGCAGTAAGTTGACGGTGAATGTCTTGAGTCAGAGCCGGAATGAGAGTCGAGATAGAAGCGCCTGCCACAGAAGCGAGTGTGCGGTCTAACCCGTTTGTCTCTTTATTATCAATGCATTGTACGAGAGCGTAGATCAATCGGGCATAATCGGAAGATGAATCTCTAAGTACTGCAAAAGTGGCATCTGCCTGCGTAATATCACGGAGAGATTCCCAGAGCATCTCCGCTCCCGCATGCGCATTCTTGTCCGCTCCGGGTATTTCGCGTTCAAATTTATTCTCCTTAGCTTCGCTTGTCGTGAGTTCAACTTCGTTAGTCTTCGAATTCACGCCGAAGCGGTGTTCTTTCAGGAAATTGCCTAGACCGCTGAATTTGAAATGCTGCCCGAGTGTCTCATTCAACTCGTCTTCCGTCTTGCTGCCGGCTAGCAAATTCGTATCTACCTTAAATCCTATCGGACCATCCACTATCGGACCTTCACTGTGGAATTCCACCGTCCCTTTCTCTCCCCATCCGGTAATATTGCCTTGCACTAAGCGGGTATCAATCCCCTTCTCGCCATAGTCCAACTTCATGTGCCCATCCCCGACGTCTACATTTCCGAATACGAGAGCATCATCCCCCACATCCACGTTCAAGGTAGAGCCATTCTCCAAACGCACACCCATCCCTGCTGAGGATGTTACCTTATCCAGCGTAAAGGTTGCTCCTTCCGACACGACAAGCGTACCGGCATTTGCCCCTGAGCTTCCCAGTGTACCGGTGAATGTACCACCGCCCACTTTTATCATCCCGCCTGCCGATGTCTTCAGTGTGCCAGTACCATTCAATGACCTCAACGTACTTTCGGTCTTTCCCGTATCCAATACGGCTCCCTTCTTCATCTCAACCGCCATGCCCCTCATTCCTTCACCGTCGGTAAAAGTCAAACTTGCACCGTTCTTGAGTCCTAGTTCACCGGTGTTATCATCGGATACGATTGCTGTACTCGCCATGGAACTCTCACCGGTCAATGTAAGTTTGGCTCCCTCGGAGAGTTTTATAGCTGTCGTTTGTGCGTCTGTTCCTGTAATCTTCTCTATCGTGGTGTGTCCACTTTCCAACAATAGCTCACACGCATCATCCGATCTCGGTGCGAATGTTAGACTGCCCATCGTATTTTCCACCCCGCTTAACTTTAGTTTGCCGGCATCTATCCGTGTGTTACCGCCATCCAAAGTAT
Source organism: uncultured Akkermansia sp. (assembly GCA_964545935.1). Classification (GTDB taxonomy): domain Bacteria; phylum Verrucomicrobiota; class Verrucomicrobiia; order Verrucomicrobiales; family Akkermansiaceae; genus Akkermansia. The sequence continues at coordinate 3,488 of CAZJIH010000042.1, forward strand.
AGTTACCACCCACTGTTAAGGTGCCTTTCCCGGTCTTCACCATATTGACCCCCGCATCGCCGCGAATGCTGCCCATGAATTTTGTATCTTGTCCGCGCACGGTACTTTGATCCACTTCCGGATAGGTCTCAGCATCTTCAATGTCTCCCGCATACGTGTTATCGAGAATAAATGTGACGTCACCCATTGCATTCTCGCCCTTCTTCAAGTTCATAACACTGCCGACTTCTCCTAACAAATTATGCAGCGTTGCGTTACCATCGGTCGTGAAGGTTGCGTTCTTCCCTGCTCCGAATACGAGCGCTTTCATACCACCCAGCACGGATCCATCCACTGTTTCTCCTCCCTTCACTACATACACATCCGCAGCGGAACCACTCAGTACAATGTCGCCTCCGGTAACCTTTATCTCAAGGTTTTTTACTAACCCTTCAAGAATGTCTAAGCCTTTAAGATCGTTTAGTGTAATACTGCCCATAGTCAGGGTTCCTTCTCGGAGCAAGTGGGCGTAAGCTTCATTTCCCCCTTCCTCGCTAAGTAAACTCAATATACTCACCAAGGAGGAGTTATCCATATTGATATTTACATGTTCCTTATTGCTCGCATTAAGCCCAAAGCCGCTTTGCCCTCCCTCAATAAGGGCTTGTCCGTCTTCGGCTGTTTCATTTACATTCACATCGGAAAAATACAACACCAGCTCTTTACCCATGCCCGCCGTATATTCTCCGGTAACTCCCTTCAGTTGCCCACGCAGATTGATGTTGATACCGTCCAAATCTTTAGCGTTCATCCCGTTGACATCCACGATAGCGCCTGTTAGTGATTCCGCGGCGTAAAGGGAAACACGATGCGCGCTATTTGCTGTATTCACGACGACAGAAGCGCCACCCTTGGAAGTAATACCCCCTTTTGCCAGTGTCACATTGGCGAGGGTAATGGTACCATCGGTGACTTCGTGTCCATTCCACATCGCGTGTGTGTCCCCATTTCCCAAGGCGACATTGCCCTTCAACTTGGCATCCTCGGAACTTTCAACGGAAATCACTGTCAATCCCCCCGCGCCGAGTCCTTCCAAGGTCACATTCCCCTCCACCTTGCCGCCATACATGGCAGTTCCCTCAAACTGAACCGTACCGCTACCCATCACTGCCGCACCTACTGTTCCGGTTAAGGCACCCCCACTCAATTTCCACGTACCGTTCGTGCCGGTATTCAGGGCACCTTTGTATCCGGCGATATTACCGGTGAGTTCAGTTATCTTGCCATCCGCCGCTGTCAATACGGCTTCCTTGCCGCCATTGACTGTTCCGGAAAGTACCACTCCGTTCAATGTAGTATTTTCAAGTACCGTCACCGCAGCATTTACCTCTACATTGCTGTTCCCTGCTGCATTCAATTCTCCACCTGACAATTCCAGTTTCGCACCCTCCAGAGAATCTTTGCTTCCGACGGTCACTATGCCTCCCGCGAGTTTCAGGGTACCATTCCCTTCGTAACCTCCATTCAATTTGAGTATGATTCCTTCCTCTACCGTTAATGTGGCATCATTGTGCAATCTCTTTTCTACCGTCACGGTTTTGTCCTGTGTGCTATCGCTGAGTGTATACTCGGCACCTTTCGCGAGTGTCAGACTTGCCATGCTCACGCTGTCGCCTTCTACCTTCACTGTATACCTACCACTCTCGGCTTCCAAAAACACGTCCTTTTCAGAATCCCATGGCTGGTTAGGGGCACTTCCCTTCTCTTCACTCCATTCACCGGTGCCCAGCGTCAGTGTATCATCGCTGTTGCCCGAGTTCCCCGACCAGTGTAGCTCACCGGCTTTTCCCCATGTAAGCCATCCCTGTCCGTTAAGCTTTAAATCTTTGTAATAATCATCATTCGTCTCACGTCCGTTCACGGTGAAGATGAAGTAATCCACCCAATTCGGGTCTAGGTTGTTGAAAAGTTGAACTTTACCGATTCCCGTTGCTTCCCCTCCCAGAAAAGCTGTCGCCAAATCGATGGTGAGTTTTGTGTCAGTATCCCCGTTGTTCAGTTGCGCGATATTCGAGAGGGTAATCATTTGTCCACTCGCGCCTAGAGTCAGTTTGCTACCCTCTACCCATGTCCATCCATCTGAAATGGTAAAGTTGCCGGCGTTTACATTGAGATTCCCTGTTGTTTCTCCGGCTCCCATTGCCAAGTTGGTAAGGGTGGCACCATCCGCCGAGCTTAGCGTCAGTGTCCCCCCGTTTATTTGCAGAGCGCCTCCGCCGGTCAGCGCATTCAATGTCGCATCTTTTAAGATGGACAAAGTACCGCCGACCAGTTCCACTGTCCATCCGGACATCGCTGTTGATGTTGTATAGGCTAACTCCAGTGTACCGGCGGAAACTGCCCACGTCCCACTGCCAAGACCGCCGGATGCATCCGCCGACGTGGTAAAGTCTGCCCCGAGTACAAGCTTTTGCTCTCCTTTCTTTTCAACGGTCTTACCGCTGTTATACATTTTGCCGGCAAGTGTCCACGCAGAGTCCGTACCCTGATCCGTAACGCTGACGGATGTATCTGCCGCGATATCAATATTCCACTTGATAGTACGGCGGTTCCCTCCGGAATTTTCTCCCACCAACATGAGGGCAGCATCTGCCGTCTTGTCACCATCGTACGCGTCCCCGGAGCCATCCCCTGCTAGGTGCAGAGTGTTGTCCGTGTGGAGTTTCCGCGGTTCACCCAAGGCAGCCGTACCAAGTACAAGTGAATTACCGTCGTCTACCCAAATATTGGCAATATTGGCAAGTCCATGCTTGCCATTCCCTCCCATCTCGCCGGTAATGTAGAGTGTGGTGCGTATGTCCGCTCCTGCTTCACCTCCACCTGTCCATGTGCTTAAACGTAGACTTTGAAGTCGTCGGTTTGCATCTTCGTCATTGTTGGTGAATGCCCACAAGATACCACCGCCGTTGTCCGCGGTTTTAACTTCCTGTTTCCCCATCCCCATGAATACCACCTCGCCTTCCCCGGTTGCGTAATTATTCCAGTTGGCCACCCCCGTCCATGTCTGTGCACCTTGCAGGATGAGTTTTGTACCGGCTGCAAGATCAATGACTCCCATATTCACATTGTGGTTCCCTGTAAAGGTAACTGTGGTACCACTTTCCGTGAGTGTAAGACCTAGAGCGGTGGCATCGGCGCTTACCGTCAACGCTGCACCATTCGATACAGTCAGTTTGCCGCTAAGGGTCAGTGTGTCCCCCTCACTCCCGGCACTGAATCGCCAGTTCTTGCCCTGACTCACCGTTACACTCCCGGCTGATACCGCTCCGGACAGTGTGATCGCTTCCCCGTTTGCATCGCTGAATACAGCATTCGAACCGGGAGTCCAGTCCGCCTTGCTGTCGCCCCAATTGTGGTGTCCCGTTCCCCAAGTATCATCATCTCCGTTCACATTCCACACTGTACCTGTGGGCGCGGATGCGTCTCCCCATGTGAGATACCCCCTTTCGTCAATTTTGATACCCGCATACACACCCTCCGTGTCTACGGTATCATCGCAATTGAGTGTGATATGGGTGTTCCATTCGCCATAATTATTTTCCCCCCAATCTACGAGATGGATAGTGCCGCTTTCTGCTTCACCAAGTAAACTCTCTGTTATCGTAATTTGCAGGGATCCGGTACATGCTTCATCGTATTCGGCACCTTGTAGTACCAGCTTCTGCCCGCTGCCATCCGGACCTAACGTTTTAAAAGTGAGAGAGTTTGTGCCGTTTAATGAAACTTTACCACTTAAGGTAAGATCGCCCGTGCCTAGTGAAAGTGAGGCTCCGGTATCCCCTTTGCCGAAGGTGGGTGCTATAAGCGTACCCGTAATTCCCTCACTCGCTGTGAGCGTTCCGCCATGTATATTTAAGGTACCGCCTTGCATTTCAATTTTGACCAATGTGGCACCCTGTTCCAGATTTACAACTCCATTTTTTATGATCAGGTACACATCTTCATACTCCGGTGGCTCATTTGTGCTGGCATCCGAATTTTTTTGTAAAGCCAAATGTTCAAAGGTAGAGGAAACATGAGTTCTACCCTCATCATCAGCAAAGGTGATATGCACAGCATCTTCGGTCGTTGCTTGCATGCTCGCAATCTCATTTTCACCTTGCAACACTACTTCTTGACCGCTTATTTCCAGCTTTCCATCCACATGCAAGTTACTAAAATAACTCTTTCCATTTCCTGCACCGGTCAACTTTAATGTAAGAAAAGGTCCAAAAGACATACCATTTGCATTGAATGATTGTCCAGCTCTGTCACTGAGATCTATTCGGACCGATCCTCTGTCATCAAAGTTGGCACTATCTAACACAACATCCTTGTTGTCGACACCATGGATTGAGCTCCCTTCATGCAACGTCAGCTCCGCCCCACTTTGCAAGGAAATGCTCCCTCCTACAGTTACGCTCATGTCAAATACTGTCGGTGCTGCTACACTAATATTACCACTGACGGTCAAGGTACTACTATCATTTGCTGCGGCAATGACGAACAGACCTGAAGTATCTCCTTGGATGGTGAGGTCCCCCGCAATGACTTCGCCGGATACACTTACGTTTAGTTTTTGGGGTGGAGCACTTGGTTGTCCCTGATGTGTGTAGGTAAGGAGTACATCGTCATTATTGTTGAAGGTCTGTCCTTCATCCCAACCCGTACTTTGCCCGGCTTGCCATGTGAGAGAATTCACACTATCCGAAGCCCCCCACTTGACCTTGTGTACCATCACAACCATACCTTTCTCATTTAATTTCAATGTACGATCGCCGACTTCACCGGTCACGCTGATCCATTTTAACCATTTTCCCCAAGTTGCCTCCCAATCATCCGATGTACTGTCAAAGCCAAAGATGTTATAGCCATCTGCTCCGATTTGTGCCTCTGTAAGCCCCTCTAACTCGATTGTCAAGTGATGATACTTCCCTGCTTCGTCCGAGTTAACAATTGATCCAAGCGTGAGTTGTTCGTTATCATCGGTGATAATCAACTTGAGACTGGCATCCCCTTTTAATGTCAGAGTCCCGACAGATAAGGCACCGATCTCAAGTCCAAACGACGCGCCCTTGTTTAGAGTGAGTTTACCGAGGTTCCCCTCGGCAGCAATACTACCTACATCCCATTTCCCGGAGAGAACAAGCTCAGCATCTTTCAATGCCTTCAGCGTGCCGCCATATACACAATTTTCTTCCGTCCCCGTGATGTTGAGTGTACCACCAAACTCTACCGTAGTTCCAACTGCCATCATACCCGTTATTCCTCCAACTGTACCACCATTAGTCAGCTTTAGTGTGCCGTAACTTGTGTCGCCAATCGTCAGAATTCCTGCACCTTTGATACCATCAAGTGTCAAATTAGCTTTTATGCCATTCTGTAACTGTCCCATGAACAGGTCTTCCATGCCGATATATCCGAAACTAATCTGTGCATTTTCCACCACATCCAAGCATTTCGCGGTTACGTCCTTTTTCGCGACAAAGACTCCATCAGTGGCGACACTTGCACCGATGTGGATGGTTGTTTCCGTCCAATTGACCGCATTAGCGGACTCGTCGATGCAAAGCTGCGCACCGTTGACGTAGATGTCCGCGATCGAAGCGGAAAAAGTTGTACTACCTATGATATGAAAGCTACCCTTTCCGGTTAGCCACAGACTTGCGAAATCGCCTATGCTCCCGAGGGTGTAACTCGTATCATCCGACTCCGTAGAACCGGTCAATTTTAGGTTAGGAGAGGATTCCGTCTGTGGATTGAAATTCAATTGCTGTCCCGCAGCTGATTCGCCTAAGCTCACTTCGGTATTTCCGTCAATATCGCCTAATTCTTGAGTCCACTCTTTTGTGGTGTATTGGACATCCGGTGGTCCGGAAAAGGTAGGTTCTTCAGCTTCCTGTGCTTGTACGCGAGTATAAGAGAGGAGAGAGATAGCGACCACACCGGAAGCTGTGCCGATAGTGATAGGCAATGCGGTAGGCAAAGCAAGAGCTGCAAGGCAAGCCAAGACAGCCCTGCGGAGTTCCGTCGAGAGATGAAGTTTCATAATCTGATAATCTTAAGTGAGAACAAGCCGCGAAGCAACCGCCGAACGGATGATTCGGAATGCTCCTTCGCACCTTGCAAAACCAGTATATCTCATTTTGCATACCATTGACAAGCCAAAAATTGTTTTTATGCTCAAAAATTTGGTGATGGGGAATTTTTTCACACACCACGCGACTTTTCTGTTTGACTTCGTGCTCCATACTTAATCCACTCCACGTTTCCCCGCTACAGAGACATCTTCCACTACTAGGTCTCCATCTTATCGGGACAGGCGTGATTTTTTTCACTCAAAAAGTAAAAATTGGCTTGACAAATCAACTTAAGCTGCAAAGATAGGTAGATAGAAACAGGTGAGATAAGCTATGGAAGACGAAGGCGAAACAGATGAAAAGGAAGAGACCGGGGGCATTGCTCGCGGGTACGGGTACCCTTTTTGGGCGGTTTGCGTGCTGAACGTGGTAGTGTTTGCGGTGGCTTGCATAGCGTTTCATCGGTTATTCGGGGAAGCGAGCATGGACACGGCGGGCATCTTACGGGCGGTATTGCCCGCTATTCTGTTGGTTGTGGTCGGGATATGGTTGGCGCCTTGGGTCGGCGGTATACTTCGGCGTGCGGCGGCAGCGTACCGGCGAGAAAAACCGGTCGATGCCATAGCTTATACATTGATATGGGCAGTATTTACGGGGGTATGGACTATGGGAGTGGCTTTTCCGCTGTGGAGCGGAGTGTGGGGGGGTACATCCGCTCCCGTGGAAACCGGTAATGCGCGTGAATACTCTGTCTGCTTCCTGTTTGTGCTCCTTGTTCAGATACTCCTGAGCCACAGCAAAAACACGGCGGAGCTCCCGCAAAGTTCCTCCGGTAGTGATGAGGGCGATGGAAGGGACGCGCCGCGGGGAACAAATCCCGTCTCTCCGACAGTGGCGCGGAGGGGAAACCGGGGTGTCAGCAGCAAAGGGGAAGCGTGCGAAGCGGAAAATTACCGTGAAGCGGCGAGACGCGGGGACGCGGAAGCACAGTACCGACTCGGTTGGTGCTACGAAGACGGCAGAGGTGTGGATAAAGACATGCGTGAAGCGTTGAACTGGCTTCGCAAGGCAGCGGACCAAGGACATGCCGCCGCTCAGAATCATCTCGGCTGGTGTTACAGGAATGGCGTGGGTGTGGAACAGGATGCTGCCGAAGCTGTCAGGTGGTTTCGTTCCTCCGCTGAGCTGGGGTACGCTTCCGGACAATGCAACCTCGGTTTATGTTACCGAAACGGCTACGGCGTGGATAAGGATAATTCTGAAGCAATAAAATATTTCCGTATGGCTGCGGAACAGGGGTACGCAAAGGCTCAATATTATCTCGGAGAAGCTTATTTCCTCGGCAATCAAATAAAACAAGATACGACCGAAGCCGTCAGGTGGTTTCACGCCGCCGCCGAACAAGGTTTAGCTGAAGCCCAACAAGGTCTGGGTATGTGCTACGTTCTCGGAAACGGTACAGAACAGGATGAAACTAAAGCGGTAACGTGGTTCCGCAAAGCCGCGAAGCAAGGACTCGCGGCTGCGCAGGACAGCCTAGGATGGTGCTATTACTACGGCAAAGGCGTAGAAAAGGATGCGACCGAAGCGACAAAATGGTTTCGTCTGGCTGCTGAACAAGGAGACGCGACCGCTCAACATTCCCTCGGTATGTGTTTTTTACTCGGACGTGGTGTGGAAAAAGACGAAGCGAAAGCAAAGGAGCTACTGCGCTCCGCCCGTACCAAGGAGGATGCGTAACGCCCCAAGCGTACCCATTCCAATAAAATTTATGAAAACTCCGCAATGCCAATCCCCATGTGGATTACAGAGGCTCCGCGCACTAAGGGGGATATACCCCACGGGTACATGGATTTAGTTTCCTCTCGTCGTTTCGTCTTTGCATCGTCCCGCCATACCCACGCAACTCCGTCGCGTCTAACTCCTTCTCTTCGTTCTTCGTACCTCGTACTTGATCACCCCTCCCCGCGTTTTCCTGCATCAAAGTCATCGCACTCTGCAAAGCCCATATCTTTCTTGGGTCAGATGTGCTCATCGGGACGGGTGCTTACATTTTCTTTGACATCTCCTTTAGACTATGCTATTTTCAAAAAGGACAATTATTAGATAAAAATGAAAATAGAAGTTCAGCGTAACACGTATATCGCACGTCTCATCGAACGCCGTGAAAATGGTTTAATTAAGATTATAAGTGGGTTGCGACGATCCGGTAAATCCTATTTACTCAACACTCTTTATCGCCGATATCTCATTGAAAGCGGGGTACCGGAAGAATGTATTATCTCGCTGGCATTGGATGATATACGCAACGATGCTCTGCTTGAACCGCATCTCTTCTTCAACCACGTTGTTAGTTGCATAAAAGATTCCTCTCGTATGCATTACCTCCTTATCGATGAAGTACAGGAACTACCTCGCTTCGAACGCGTCATGAACAGTTTGCTCCATATCCCGAATCTCGATGTCTACGTGACCGGTAGTAATTCCCGCTTCCTTACGTCCGATGTTGTGACGGAATTTCGCGGACGCGGAGATGAAGTGCGCGTGTATCCGTTGAGTTTCGCCGAATTCTTTTCGGTCAGGGAACAGGAATGGACCTCAGCTCTGCAAGAGTATTTTACTTTCGGCGGTATGCCGTACATCATTCATTGTCAAAACGATACTGCTGTACGTCTTTATCTGAAAAATCTCATTCAGGAAGCTTATTTACGCGACCTCATTGAACGCAATAACCTACGTAATACAGAAGAATTAGAAGAGCTTGTGAACATCATTGCTTCCGGCATAGGGGGTCTCACCAACCCCATGAAACTTCAACACCGTTTCGAGAGTATCAAGCACGTTTCTCTCTCTGCCCCTACCATCCGACGCTACATTCTTCTGCTGCAGAATGCCTACCTCGTACACCGTGCTATGCGTTACGATGTAAAGGGTAAGTGCTACATCAGCAGTCCGTACAAACTCTATTTCGCCGACCTCGGTCTCCGCAATGCCTTGCTCAATTTCCGTCAATCGGAACCTACACACGCTATGGAAAATGTCATTTACAATGAACTCGTTATACGCGGATTTTCAGTGGATGTAGGTGAAGTCCATTCGGCAAATTCAACCTCCGAAGTCGATTTCGTTGTCAATCGCGGCAGCGACCGCTGCTATATCCAAGTCGCTTGGTCCATTCCGGACACTCGCAAAGCAACTCAGGAAAAACTCCCCCTCCTTCGTATTCGCGATTCCTTCACTAAACTCATCATCGTCAACGACCCCATCGAACCCCACCGCGATGACGACGGTATCTTTTTCCTCTCCCTCCGCGATTTCCTCCTCCCCCCTTCCCACTCTCCCATACCTCTCCCTCTCGTTTAGATACAGGCTATATCACTCCACGCACCCGTGGCACTCAATCCGAAATCAAAAAAACGTGAGAATTCATCCGGTACCGGAGCGGTAAAAGAGAGTCGTTCACCGGTAGCGGGGTGAAGGAAGGAAAGTTTCCAAGCATGCAACATGAGGCGACCTGTGTTCACTTTTTGGCGTGAGGGATGGGCGTAAATGGGATCACCTATGAGGGGATGCCCTAAGTGAAGCATGTGTACACGAATTTGGTGAGTACGCCCGGTATGAAGCGTGCAGAGTACCAAAGAACTATCCGTAGCGGCATCATACCCGAGCGTTTGATAATCAGTAAGAGCCGGTTTCCCGCTACCCGGATTTACCACACACATTTTCAAACGATTTATCGGGTGACGTCCGATATTTGTATACACTGTTCCCTGAGTCGGTTGAAACGCTCCCTGCGCAACAGCTAAATATATCTTTTGCGTATCACGCTCAGCAAATTGAGACGCGAGTGAAACATGAGCAGCGTCATTTTTAGCAACCACCATACAACCGCTGGTATCCTTATCCAGACGGTGAACGATACCCGGACGTTCCACGCCGCCGATACCGGAGAGATCGCCGCAGTGATGCAGCAGAGCATTCACCAAGGTTCCGTCCAGATTTCCCGCTGCCGGGTGCACCACCATACCGCATTCCTTATTCACTACGATGAGATAGCTGTCTTCGTAGAGGATATTCAGGGGTATCTCCTGCGGGAGAGCGGCGGCGGGTACAGGTTCCGGAATTTCTATACGCAGACGCATCCCGATTTCCACCGGGGTCTTAGGTTTACAGGCAGCCCCGTTTTCCGTTGTAATAGCGCCTTCTTTGATGAGCGCTTGTATACGCGCGCGGGAAAGCTCCGGAAGTACACTCGTCAGGTATTGGTCCAAGCGCGTGCCCGAGCTATCTTGCACGACGTGCAGCATGTCTACATCCGTGTCGGATTATGAATGAAGACTGTCTGTAACCCGAAACGCTCCTCCAGCATCGCTCCGATGGCTTTGACCCCGAAGGTCTCCGTTGCATAATGCCCGGCAAACAGTATATTCATCCGCATATCCATCGCCGCATTGTACACCCAGTGATTTTGTTCACCGGTTAAAAATGTTGTAAATCCTTTTTCCTGAATGCGGTATATTTCCGGTCCCGCCGACCCGGAGCATATTATTACTCGTCCGGCCGAAGCCGTAGGGTCTACTACCGTACCGGTTACCTCCGCCCCGGTAATTTTCGCGTACGCATCCCTCAATTCCCCGACTGTTCCGTCGAATATACCCGAAACAGCCATAGATACACCATGACGCTCCATTTCAGCTGAAATACGCAGGAGTCCGAGTTCGCGGGCAATGCAGATATTATTCCCCACACCTTGGTGTACATCCAGCGGTAAGTGCGCCGCATAAATCGCTAAATTTCCGTTCAAACAGGTCTCTATCTTCTTCTTCCACCACCCGGCAATAGAACGCAACCCGCACCAAAAAATCCCGTGATGCACAATAAGGAGGTCAGCCCCGGCCGCTACCGCGTCGTCCAGTGTCTTTTGTGTAGCGTCCACCGCTAATGCCACTTTGTGCACCTTACCGTCATTTTCAACCTGTAATCCATTGATAGCCATCGGTGAATCCTGTATAAACTGTACCGATAGCAAATTATTCAGCAGGGATACAATAGTCTGCAATTGTATATTATTCGTCGTTGCCATAGATGTGTACATTATTTTGAATTAAAATTTCATCCCGGAGACGCTGCGAAAAATCTTTTACTGCGTCATGTCCGTTTTTCCGAAGATAATGCCCGAGGGCCGCTACTTCAACCAATCGGGTCATGTCGCGTCCCGGTGCCACCGGAAGTGTAATTAGTTCTATCGGAACATCCATGATATTTGTCGATTTATGTTCGAGTCCTACCCTCTCGGTTTCTGCCGTATCCCCGGCTGTTAGGTTGATATTAAGATGAATTTTCTTTTGGCTGCGGAAAGCTCGTAAACCGTACAGATCAGTTACATTGGCTATGCCTATACCGCGTATCTCTATGTATCCCCGACTGCATTTAGGCGGAGATGCAATGAGGTCTCCGCTGATATTTCGTATATGAACCAAATCATCCGCTACAAGGGACGCTCCGCGTTCTACCAAACCGAGTGAAACTTCACTCTTGCCTATACCGCTCGGTCCGGTAATGAGTACCCCTATCCCGCGTACATCTACCATGCACCCATGAACGGTTGTTGCATCCGCAAATTCATTCTCAAGAACAATTGTCGCTCGGTTTACCAAACCCATTGTCGGTAGCGTTGAACGAAACACGGGTATCGCACAATCGTCCGCTATGTCGATAATATCCCGAGGTACATCCGCTCCGCGTGAAAATATGAGACACGGTACCTCCGGACCGCATATACGCCGCATGCGTTCCCTTCGTTCCGGGTCTTTCAACTCCGATAAATATGCCATCTCCCCGGAACCAAAAACCTGTATCCTTTCCCCAGCATAATAACCAAAAAATCCGGAAAGCGCTAATCCGGGACGATTAATTGCGGGTTTACGAATCGACCGTGTCATCCCGAGCGGACTATTCAAAAGTTCCAGTTCAAGATGCTTCCTGTAGACTTCATAAAAGTGAGTAACACTTATTTGATCTACCTTCTTAACAAACGATTCCCTCATCTGCTCCTTTCTTCACGTAATGTTCTCCCCCGCAGCCACCACCGCACAACACTTCCCCACAAGCCGCACCGAACCGACCGCAGACATCCCTGCACCCGTTACACAAAAAACTCGAGAAATACCCGGCACGCATCGTAAAAAAACACAGTACCTGAGTCTACTGCGTAAACTCCGCGAGCTCCCTCCCCAAAACCAAAAAAACTTACGACAACGTAGCTATCGCCTTTGCCGCCTTACTCTTATAATTCGCCGCACGATTCGGATGCACCGTGCCTTTCTTGGCTGCTTTATCTACCGCCGATGCAAAGCGATTGTAAGCACCCTCAGCCGCTTCCTTATCCTTAGCTGCCACAGCAGCCGCTACCTTCTTCCGCAATGTCCGTACGCGCGACATCGTAGCGCGATTCGCAGCAGTGCGTGTCTCCGTTTGACGAATTCGCTTCTTTGCAGACAGTGTATGTGCCATAATTGTACAAATTTTATCTCGGTGCACAAAGTATACACGAACATACCGATGTGTCAAGCCAAATTTACATAAAAAAACTCTGCAGAAGGACTCGCCGCGGAACGCGCGTTATTCTCCAACCAAAATCAAAGATGCGGAGGGGAGGCGGGCGTGGAGGGGCTTTTGGGCAGGTCTGCGTTAGCTTGGTTCCAATATGCGTATTCCGAACGATTAAAATCTACATATTCCGGTGAAAGGTCTGTGGTATACACGGTGTATTCCAAGTGCCCTATGTGTAACCGAATAACTATTTCAAAGCTGTCAGCCTGTACACGTTTACGTAATTCTTCCCTCGGGGTATCAGCCTGTACACCTCTGCGACATGCCGGTAAACCTGCTATATCTATATCGATTCTATCTTCGCATACACATTGCCCCGCATAGCCGATTGCGTGAATGATGCGTCCCCAATTGGGGTCACCTCCGTTCCACGAGCACTTGACGAGCGATGACTTTGCCACACCTTCCGCTACACGTTTAGCTTCTTCCTGAGTAGGAGCCCCTTTCACGCGTATTGTGATAAATTTAGTGACTCGTTCGCCGTCCCGTACAATACGTTTAGCTTGTTCTAAGAGCACATATTGCAAAGCATTCCGAAAAGTGTCCCAGCCGGGTTCCTTCGGTTTCAGAGTTACTCCGCTCGCTCCGTTTGCCATAATCAGACATGTATCGTTTGTGCTCATATCTCCGTCAATGGTGATACAGTTAAAGGAATTATCGACACATTCTTGGAGCAACCAATGCAAAGATCGCTTATTTATGTGCACATCCGTACAGATAAGACAAATCATGGTAGCCATACAAGGAGATATCATCCCGGCTCCCTTACAGCACGTACCTATGCGTACTTCTTTGCCGCCTATGTTTACACTGACAGCTAACTCTTTCTCATAGGTGTCGGTCGTGATGATAGCACTTGCGACATCATGTCCCTTCCCTGCAGCTAAACCTTTGCATAATTCCGGGATACGCGGTTCAATACGTTCCATAGGCATAGGTAAACCGATCACTCCGGTGGAACATACCGCTACCTCCCTTTGTAAGAGTCCGAGTTCACGCGCTACTAACCCACACTCTCTACTTGCTGCCTTCTGTCCTTCTTCTCCGGTACAGGCATTCGCATTACCGCTGTTAGCGATGATCGCTCGTATATTCCCGACTTTCAAATGTTCCCTACTCACTCTTACACAAGCCGCTTGTACTCGGTTCGTCGTAAATATCCCCGCACTCCTTGTCGGGTATTCCGAGTATACCAAAGCTAAATCCAATCGTTTGGATTTCGGATCCTTGATCCCACAACTTACGGCGTTACTCACAAACCCTTTCGCCGCTGTCACCCCTCCGGATATTTCTCGATACGCATTCTCGTCCATGCGCACATTCTACCACATATCCCTCAATTCGGCAAGTCGTGAACATATCTGACACAATAAAGTCGTGGACGCAGCGGTGAGCGCTGAACCGCTGCCCCTCCACAGCACACCCCGTTGCCCACCCCCAATCCTCCCCACCGCATTTACGATTTTAGATTTACGATTGACGATTTAAGAAGCTAGCGCGCTCCGTTGCGCGATCCCTCCGCGGAACGAGCCCCCCTACCGTATGCGGTACGCCACAGCTTTGCTTCGTAAAAAATTCTTGCGCCACGGCAGCGCCTAGAATTTCAATCAAAAATCTAAAATCAAAATCCCAAAAGTCCTTCCCACCACTCCCTCCAC
>CAZJIH010000043.1:0-17606 GCA_964545935.1 uncultured Akkermansia sp.
GAATCCCGTTTTCAACCGTCACGTCACCTCCTACTTCCAATTGCCCCTCCACCTGCATCTCTACGTCCTGCTCCGCGTCCTTTTTACCAACCCTCAGGTCACCTCCGACTGAACTTTCACTCTTGTCACCGAGACTCAATTTCCCTTCATCCACACTGAGACTCCCCTTGGTATCCAGTTTCCCTTCCAATGCTAACTCTGAATCACCGGTCTTGCGTAAGTCTACACCCGCTTCCGCTGTGATATTCCCCTTAAATGTTGTATCACCATGAGTCGCAGGCGAAAACGCCGTCGCCGGCATGTCACGATTATCGAGATCAACCGTCCCCTGTCCGGTGAAATTGAGTTCGCTGTCGCCTTCTAACTGTTTGATGGTGCCATCTCTGTCGACATCTACATTGGTTTCTTCATCAACGATGACTTTGCCGTAGCCTTCGAGGTCACCGATTCCCACATCCTCGTGTCCGGTGTGTCCTGTATCCTCCTCTACGGCGTCCCACACATTGCTGACATTGCCGGTGATGTGCAGTTTGCCGCCGTCCGGGTCTATACCTTCGACCTTGAAATCCCACCCCGTCCCCATCAGGATGTCTCCATCGTCTATACCCTCCAGCGTACCGTTGGTCAGGTAAATATAGAAATCCACATTCCCTTCGCTATCCGTTACGCCTTTCAGTGGCTCATGTCCGTCAAATGTGAGCTTTAATTTACCATCCTCCGCGAGTTGAACCGTCCCGGAACCATCGTTGAATACGATGATGCATTGTCCCTCCTCGCCCCCTACCCCTATCCCGGCGCTGCCTACCGTAATCGAGTTGTCTTCCCCGCTCAGGGTAAGTGTCGAGCCTGCCTTCAATCCCGTAATCCGTGTATCCGCTCCGTTGATGTGAAATCCTGTGCGTTTTTCTTCCTCGCCGTAGGTAAAGCCTGTCCCATTCCACTCCCGATAGGTGCACTCCGAGGTAATTAACTCCGCATCCAAGCCGCCCAAATCGATATCCCCTTTGTAATCCTTATCGGTGTCTATAAATACTCCCTTCCGGAAAGTCCGTGCCCCATCTGAGTCGCTTCCGCTCAATACGATCTTCCCTCCACCGACAATTACGGTGCCCCATATGCCGTACCGTATTATGTTGTCATCCGCAGCTCCTCCCCAACCGAAACCCACAGCGCCACTGCCAAAATTAGGATTTATAGATTCATCCTTCTTGAACGTGACTCCGGAAAAATCGAGAGTTGAATGCCCGTGCATTTCCAACGAAGTATAGTCAACGAATGAATGAAGTTCCTTTTCATCGAGATTTTCATTGAGATATTCGACCTTATCCGTCGGAGTGCCGATATAAAATCCATCCCCACTAACGTTAAAGGTAGCATCCTGCACAACTATCCCCATCTTCAAATCCCATCGGTTCTCATACTTATCGAGCACCTTGCTGACGTGTGTCCCAATGAAGCTCTCATGCAGTGTGAATACCGCCTGATTTTTCACTTCAATACGCGAAGTTTGCGCCATGCTTCCCTCTCTCGCCCCCACTGTGCTTATCGATCCGCCATTAAACGAGCTTCCCTCTCCTTCTACAGATAGCAGAAGTTCCGTTGTCATATCGTTTCCTGCACTATCAGCATTAGCAATATTTCCAAATCCACTCATAGTGCCACCCTGATCTACGACAATTTCTGTGTGGCTTTTTGCACCGTCAACCCCAACACACCCTATTTTTCCGTGAGCCCCCGAAGTTGTCGTTCCGGGTTCTATATCCAAATATTTTCCACCATGGATTTCTAGGTAAGTATTAGCTGTTCCACCTGTACTCCCCTCAAAGTATCCAAGGTTTGACTCTCTTCCATAAATTACGCCGCCATCCTCAACTACGATGCGACAATTCAGTGTGCCATTCTGAGTCACGCTCGTCCAAATGCCGCCGGGACTTTTCCCGTTTTTTCCATCCACCATTCCATTAAAAATACCCCCCTCGTGAACATTTACGGTGACCGTACAGGTTTGATGATTAGCTCGAAATGCATAAGCATATGTGTCGTTACTAAAGGATGCTTCAGAAACAAGTGAACCCCATAGATCGAGCTCTAATTTAGTTTCTCCGGTATCTTGAGTCTCGCCCCCAGGAATTTGAGGATAACGCTCACGTCTAAATCCTTGAGCAAGTCCGGAGTTCTTACCCATTAGCGACAAAGTACAGCCGCTCCCCACAGTAACATGATTTCCCTCGCCCCAGAAATAAAAATTGCCGTTAGTAGGTCTTCCCTTCAAGGGCTGAAGCTTTACATTTGAACCGTCCTGCATCTCAAGGACGACATCTCTAACACCATAGTTGCCACCCAGTGGTCCCTCAGAATGTCCCTGAGCAGGACCATCATCCCGACAAAACAGTCCATCCCACGATGATGTATCAATAGTTTCACCCCCGATCGACAATTTATACGAAGCGAACGAAGGCAGCGCACTCATGGCGACCATCAAAGCCGTCAACAATGTATGAGGTAAGTGAAGTTTCATTTTTAAGATTTGTTCTGATTACCGCGCACCACCCATCACGGCAGCGCACAGGAACTATTATACGTATTTGGAATACGTGTGTCTAGCGGGTTAACTTATTGATATTAAACCATCAACAAAATGATAGGCTAATCGAATTTTGCGCGTGAGAAAAGCTCATCTGTCCTCTAACCCATGTAAAAAAAAAGATAAAAAATTAAAAAAAAGACTTGCATACGTATTCCAAATACGTCCTCCGGAGCGCTGTCCACCGCGTTCAGTATCCCTTCCAACGCATGCGGAACACAGTGGCTTTGCGGCGAGACTATTTTTTTCGCAGGCTAGCGGGGAGGATACGCAATTGGTCGCGGTATTTAGCGATGGTACGTCTGGCGACGCGGATACCGCGGGCGGCGAGGAGATTTTCGATAGAGGCATCGCTGAGTGGGGAGGAAGGATTTTCGGCATCGATGAGGGCACGGATTTGAGCTTTGACAGCGGCACCGGTCTGAGCGCCGGAATCGGACGGCAAAGCGACGGAGAAGAACGAACGCAACTCAAACACCCCGAAAGAACAACGAAGGAACTTACCGTTGACGGCGCGGGAAACGGTAGACACGTGCACTCGGACGGCATCCGCTATTTCTTCCATGCGGAGGGGAAGGAGGCGCGAGGGGCCGCGGAAGAAGAAGGGGTGTTGGCGTGCGACGATAGCGCGCGCGACCGCTAGGATAGTTTCTTGGCGCTTTTCGATAGCGCGGATCAGGGCACGGCCCTCGCGGAAACAATGCGAGAGGTAACGGCGCACCCCCGGTTTATCCCCTTGCTCCGCCAACATAGTACGGTATTGTGCGGAGATAACGAGGTTGGGAACCCGGGAACCGGTGAGAGAGACCGTGAGCTCATCGCCGGTGCGCTCGACGAGGACATCCGGGAAAATGATCGGATGTTCGACGGGTGCGAAGGCGCTGCCCGGGTCCGGATTCAGGCGAGAGATGCGGTGAGCGGCGGCGGTAACGATTTCTTCGGTGATACCGAGAGCGCGGGCAATTCGGGGAAAGCGACGCCGAATGAAATCATCCCAGGCGTCGTGTATGATACGGAAAGCCGGCGAATCCTGTTCACCGACGCGTTGAAGCTGAAGCAGGAGCGACTCCCGGATATCGGAAGCGCCTACCCCTGCCGGGTCGAGGTCCTGCACGACGCGGAGTGCCTTCGCCAACCTAGCCGGCGGGATATTCGGGGGGTCGGAAAGAAAACCGCGAGCATCCATCCGCGCGATGATAGCGAGAGCGTCCTCCTCCGTCTGCCGGGGAAGCGCGCTTTGTCGTACCTGCTCCTCGAGGTGCTCGGCGAGGGAAAGCGGACGCGTCAGGGAATCCATCAGGAAATCGTGCCGCGAGGAAGCATCGGAATCCGTGGGAGACGACGCGAGGGAATCATCGGGCGGAGGGGTGGCTTCCTCGAGGGTAGGATTTGCGTAAAGGGCCTGTGTAACAAGTTGAGAAAGTTCGATTTGAGAAGCCTGTAAAGCACGCAGGTACAACTGCATAGCAGCCCCGAGCTGCATATTCTGGCGCATGCCCTGCTCAAATCCCGGCCCGTTCATACGAGGGAAGCGTAAATACGTTGGAGACGCTGCAGCTCACGGAGGGAAGCCGCGAGTTTGACGGGATCATCCGCGCACTCGCGGATAGCGCTGCGAAGGGAATCGATGCGTTCCCGGAGGGCAAAATCAGCAGCCCGGGCACAGGCGTCGTTCACATACTCCCCCAAGCGCTCCTCCGGGTAAGCTTCCGCGCGAACCCCTTGTAGAGCAAGCGCCTGCTCCGGCGGTAACCCGGCAAGAAATTGACGGAAAGCCTCCGCGTTCCCCGCTTCGGGGAGAGCTTCCAGCACGCGTTGCAGGAGGATACCGCCCGGAAGAACTCGGATGGGCTCCTGTAATTCCTCTATCCGGTCGACTAACATGTCCTGCGCTCGTTGATTACTGATTGCCATAGATATAAGTACGGCAATAACATTGTGCATCTGCAACGGAACGACCGGGGTGTCATCATCGGCGGAGGTATCCTCGCGTCGCTGCGTACCGCGTCCGGCTTCCTTCCGCGCGTCCTCCCGCATCTGCGCCTGTATTTTACCGACGACCGTTCGAAAAGATTCCGGGCCGATGTTGAGACGCGTCGCGAGGTCTACCACAGCCGCATCGCGCCGAATGGGGTCCTTGACCTGCGCGGTAAGTTCCGCCATGCGGGGTACGAGTGCCGCCCGTTGTCCGGCATCCGTGCCGCATAGTTCCAGCTCGCGCGAGAGCCGGGAAAGGAGGTAAGGGCGGGCATCCGCGAGGGTCTGCCGCATAGCGTCCGCGCCCCGGGTACGGATGAAGGAATCGGGGTCTTCCCCCGGCGGGAGTGCCGCTTGGTATACCTCTAACCCGACCGCCGCGAGTTTGCGGTATGTCTTTTCGGCGGCTGACATACCGGCTCGATCGCCGTCGTAGCAAAGAACAGCGCGTTTGGCATATTTGGCTAAGGTAGCGGCGTGGTCGTCGGTAAAAGCGGTTCCGAGACCGGCTACGGCATTGCGTACTTCGGCGTATTCGTGGCAGGCAATGACATCCAATTGTCCCTCGCAAATGACCACCTGCATGCCGGCTTTCCCGATAGCAGCCGTCGCTTTGTTCAGCCCGAAGAGTAATTCCCCCTTGCGGAAGGCGACCGTTTCAGCGGTGTTGACGTATTTGCGCGGGTCTTGCTCCGTCTGCATGACGCGTCCGGAAAACCCCACTACCTCGCCGCGTACATTGCGGATGGGGAACATGAGACGATCCCGAAAGATGAGACGCGTGCCGTAGTCGCCGGTGCTCACGAGGTAAGCCGCCGTAAGGATCCGTTCATCGAAATTGTGTGAGGCGGCGAATTGTCGCAGCGGGACAAGGCTCGGCGGAGCCCACCCGAGTTGCCAATTTTTGGCGATCCGGATGTTGATTCCGCGTTGTTGCAGGTATTCTCTCACGTGCTGCGCTTCCGTATTGCGGCAAAGTTGGTTGTGATAGAATTGCGCGACTAACTCGTTCAGTCGTATCACTTCGGAGCGGAGACGTCTTCTGCGGGCTACCTCCGGATTCTCTTCTTCTTCGATGACCGGTATCCCGGCTATGTCAGCTAATCGTCTCAACGCGGTCGGATAGTCCAAATTCTCAAACATCATCACGAACTTTACCGCGTCGCCTCCTACCCCGCACCCGAAACAATGGAAACTCTGCCGCGAGGGAGTAACATAAAAGGAGGGGGTCTTCTCGGTGTGAAAAGGGCAACACGCTTTCCACGAATACCCGGAGCGCCGCAGGGGGACGTAGCGTCCTACCACATCAACGATATTCGCTGCGCTCTTGATACGCGCTACACATTCTTCCGTAATACGCGACATAGATTGAGGGAGGGGTTAGGTGGTCAGCTGCCGCAGGTGCGTTTCGAAGCCGGGATAGGAGGTTTCGATGTCGGCGCAGCGGTGAAGCGTGGTTGTGCCGGAAGCTCGGAGTCCGGCAATCAGAAAACTCATAGCGATGCGGTGGTCGGTGAAGCTGTCGAGCGAGGTACCGACCAAAGCGGACACGCCGGTGATGCACATTCCGTCGTCAAATTCCCGTACCTCGGCTCCCATAGCTCGGAGATTCCGTACAACTGACGCGATGCGGTCACTTTCCTTGACGCGTAGCTCGGCTGCCCGGCGTATGTGGGTTTGCCCCTCCGCGAAGGCGGCGATGACGGAGAGGATGGGGATTTCGTCGATGATGTTCGGTATTTCCGAGGGCGTGAGCTCCGTGCCGTGCAGGTGCTCGGCATAGCGTACCGTGATGTCGCCGGAGGGCTCGGCGGATGCGCGCAAACGCGTTACCTCGATAGAGACACCCATGCGCCGAAGGACATCCAATAGGGCGGTACGGGTCGGGTTCAGTCCGACACCTCGGAGGGTGAGCTCGCTGCCGGGGACGATGGCGGCTGCGGCGATCCAAAAAGCGGCTGAAGAAAAATCCGCCGGGACATCGATGTCGTGCGCCTGTAGTTTTGCCGGGCCGCGGAGCGAGACGGTGAGTCCGTCTGCCGATACCCGGCACGGTACCCCAAAGTGGCGCAACAAGCGCTCGGTGTGGTCACGGGTGAGTGCCGGTTGCACCACGGTTGTCTCGCCGGGCGCGAATAACGCCGCCAGAAGAACGGCACTTTTCACTTGTGCACTGGCCATGGGTAGGGTATAGCAAATGGGGGTCAACGCCCCCCCGCTTATCTCCAGCGGGGCACACCCTTCCTTCTCGCCGAGCGCACGGATGCTCGCTCCCATTAACTCCAGCGGGGTCATAATCCGGCGCATCGGGCGTCGACTCAGCGAGGCATCGCCTTCTAACCTGCTGCGAAAGGGCAATGCGCTGAGTACCCCGGCAAGTAAGCGCATCCCGGTGCCGGAGTTGCCGCAATCTATGACTCCCCGCGGTGCCGCCGGGTGCATGTCGGTACCGGTTAAGGTGAAGGTGCCGGGGTCGGACGAAGGAGTGAGAACCGCCCCGAGTTGCCGCATAGCTTCAAGGGTACGGAGACAGTCCGCGCTGCAGAGAAAATTTCGGATACGAGCGGAACCGGCGGCAAGTCCGGCCAGTATAGCCACACGATGCGAAATACTTTTATCGCCGGGAACGGAGAGTTCGCCTTTCAGGGGACGGCAGGCGGTACAGGTGCTGATGGTATCACTCGCCATATATCTGAAGGTGGTTGTTGCGAAAAGCTTCTTTGACGGCTGCTTCGAGATATTCCCGTACGGCTAATTCCCGTTGTGCGCTGCGAATGGCTGTGCGAAGGGTCTCGCGACTCTCCTCCGCGCTCGGTTCACGCGCCGGTTCTATCTGCCCGGCTAACAATATGTGCCACCCCCACCGACTCCGCGCTAAGCTCAGGGTGTCCGCCGGTATCGCCCCCTCTCCGAATAAGGGGAGCTCGGGTAGTAGCAGCTCAGGGGTGTCGTATACTTCCCCGAGGTCGCCTCCGCGCGCTGCCGTGGCGTCGTCTTCGCTGTTGTTTCGCGCGAGACGTTCGAAGTCCGCTCCGGCTTGCAGTTGATTCAGTAGTTCCTGCGCACGCGCCTGTACGTTCGCAGGCTTTTTATCCAAGGTCGAGAGAAAGATCTGCCGGACTCGACGGTGCGCGGGTATCGTGAGTTGCCCGCGCAGGAGTTCGTAGTGTTTGTCGGCATCGGCGTCACTTACTTCGCATAGCGGGTTCACGGCGCGTTCCAACAAAGCCGCTCCTTTCATGATCCGGGCTATCTTCGCCTGAAATGTCTGCCGAGTATAGCCCTG
Organism: uncultured Akkermansia sp.; assembly: GCA_964545935.1. GTDB lineage: Bacteria > Verrucomicrobiota > Verrucomicrobiia > Verrucomicrobiales > Akkermansiaceae > Akkermansia. The sequence continues at coordinate 7,848 of CAZJIH010000043.1, forward strand.
CGATTTAAGCCATCCGTCAAATTCTTCCGGACTGATCGCGCGTTTTTCGAGCCTCTGCATCTCCTCCCGCGCTTTCCCCGTAAAATCCGGCAGGTTCCTGTCGTTGTACCGTGCGCGTATCCGAACTATCATACCGCGTACCAAGTCCATCAACACAGATACCCGCCGGTCTTTCCCCATATCTTCCCCACCGCGCAACCAACTCTGCTCCGCGATGTACCGCGAATATGCCTGCCGTGTCACGGGTTCCCCGTACACCCGCGCCACCACATTCCTATCCCTTACCTCACCTCCCCGATGCAGCACTCCCCACACCGGCCCGTGCCATATCCATAAATCCACAGCCAAATAAGCTAACACTACACCGAAGATAGCCAGCTTCAACGAAAATATCTTGAACGAACTCAATTGCATCGCCTACGTGCGTATTATACATGACAAATCAAAAAATGCAAATCCTTGCTCCACGGTGTGCACATTATTCTTCAATCAAATGTTTCCACCTGCGCAATTCCGTTGCGCCTAACTCCTCCACTTCGTTCTTCGTACCTCGTACTCGAATCACCCTCGCGTTTTCCTGCATCAAAGCCATCTCCCTCTGCAAAGCTCATATCTTTCTCAGGACAGATGTGACTCGGTTGACGATTTGAACCGATGCCCCCCCAATCTGGGATAAAAAATTTTTGGTTCCGAACTTGACACGTACATTGCCGAGGTGTACACTGGATGTGGTGCTGCATTGCTTTTAATGCGACCGTCTTGTATAATCTAACCCCAAAATGAAGTGGACCACCTGCACCCCACCCTCATAGATACGGTTCTCAGCGAGGTGCGTTCCGCCGTCGGAAACCGTACTCTGGACGAGGCAATATCCCAACGAGCTTCCCTATCCGATAGTATCATTCAGAATGTGATCAAAACGACGACACGCTGGGGTATAGCGGTGCTGGGTCTTGAAATACAAGAGATAAAAGTAGACGAGCGTACCAAGAACGCCATGCTTCAGCAGATGAACGCGGAGCGCGAGAGAAGAGCCTTGGTCATGCTGGCGGATGCGGAGAAGGAGGCGACGATCAAGAAGGCCCAAGGAAAGGTGGACGCTCTGCGTCTGTTTGCCGAAGCTGAACGAGCTTACGTGCAAACGCTTGCGGAGGTGATCGGCGCGGATGCCGCAGCGAGGGTTCTGCTCGCACGCCAGACCTTGGAGGGCTACACAACCATATCCGCCGATCCGAATGCCAAGGTTTACCTGCCGAGCAACGTTCACGCCATTGTCGCTTCATTGGACAAATAATTCCGTCCGCTCAACTGATATGACTCCTCTATACTTCCTCATCCTAGGCAGCGCGGATGCGTCATTCCTGCATTGGATTCTTGCTATCGCCGTCACCCTCATTGTACTGGATGTCTTTATCTGTACGGAGTGGTTGAGTATGCTTTCGCTGTTGGCATTTGCCGCGTGGGGCACATGGATGCTCGATGTCCCCACCCAATGGTCTGTCTTCTTTTTCCTCGTTTTCCTCATCATCGGAATAGCTTTCTACTTCCTTTTCTGGCGTAGCGTCATACGCAGAACTGTTGCCAAAACTTTTTTACGGAACGCGACGGATGAACAGATCAACACGATGGTCGGACGCAGCGCGACTGTTATCAACACCGGCGATGCACCCTGCATCAAAGTACAGGACGAAATTTATCCCCTTTCCGAAGGCTGTCCGGCAAACCTTCAGGTCGGCGACCGCGTCGTGATAACGGCTTTTAACAAGGGTATAGCAACGGTTGCGCCGGAAAAACCTCATGAATAAAAAGTCTCGACGCGCTTTCCTTTACGACATACCTCTGCCGTCGTGTTCCCTCTTCGCTGCGAATATAATTTCCGCACGGTGGGTGCGGTGCAGCGCAAAATGGTCGCAATTTTCTGCCCGAACATGCGGGACTCATTTGCATAATTACACAATCAACCGGTTACCGCGAAATTCAGAACATTTTTATTTTTAGTGGCATGCGGAGGTGGTATATGGTACTACTGCCGCGATAAGGACGATGCTCCGCAGGAGAAGGAAGATAAAAGCGAGGCGATAACGAAGGAGGAGAAGGCACCCGCGGCGGATGAAGGCGGTGCGCAACAGCCGAAAGACGATGAAATTGCGGCGGTTCCGAAAGAGGAAGAATCTTCCGCGGGGGGGGCGCACCGAGCGAAAGTACCAAGCGCGTGCAACCTATGAGTATTGACGATGCCGTGCAGATGCTGAAAAAGTACGGGATTCTCGATCCGTACGCCGATGGTAAACTTGTTACGTCCGTGAGCTCGCATATAGGCAAGGAATACAGAGAAAATCCCATCAAGGCTATCAGCGAAGAATTCCTGTACCACATCATGATGTACAATGACGGCGTGGAAGACCTCAGCGAGTATCCTTATATCGACAAAGCCTTTGAATTATACAGACGAGCCAATACGGAGCAACAGGAATTGCAGGCTCAGGGATTGGCAAAATTGCACGATGATACAGAAGCCTTGCAAAGGGGGATGGAAGAGGCTATCGGTGCTGTATTTACCGGTCAAGCTCCCCCTCAACAAGAAGCGCAGGTGCGTATCCTCAGGAGACTGCCGCTTCGATGTCTCGAAGCTTTCGCGTCAAAAGGTGTTAAAATTTCAAATTACCGAGAATGTGATAAAAATATCTTTGCCGTTGACCCACCGGATACAAAATTACTGACATTCCTCTGTACGAAATACTCCGGATGTGTGCCGGCTCCTCATTCAAGCCGGAGCGAACGTTCATGCAAAAAATAATGAGGGTTGGTCTGCTCTCGCTCTTGCTGTGCTTTGCGGCGATGAGGATAAGGTCAATTTGTTAGTTCAAAATCACGCGGATTTCCGTGTGTCGGTACCTGTCAAAGGGAAAGAGCTCAGTCTGCTCGAGCTGGCAAAAGAGTTAAATCGCGAAGTCTCCGATCCCTTCACAGGAGAATCCTCAAAAAAAACAAGTACGGGAACAATTTCCTAACGCAAAACTTAACTACCGAGGAGTAACACAATTACTGGAAGCGGTACCCGTAACAGATGTCTCCCGATACGGAGGTTATGAGGCAGGTGACAACACCCCCTCCGCAGACCGCGAGTCTCCCGATAGAAGCACGGCAACACCTATCTCGAGTGCTGAACTCGCTAAACTCGACCCCCTCATCGCGCGTATGCGTGCCCTGAGGTGTAAGGAAGCATCGTCAGCTCTCTACCAAGCAAGGTTACTGACTCTCCTTCCGATGATTCGTAACGGTGCGGATGTCAATATCACATTGCCGGAAACAAAAGGCAATACCGCTTTGCACTACTCCTGTGCTATCGGGAGTCGGAGTATCACGCAATGGCTGGTGAACCACGGTGCCGACGTGAATGCTCTAACCGATAAAGGCGCATCCCCTCTCGACTGTGTCGGAGTTGACAACGCTGCCCGTATTCGCGCTCTGTTGCTATCCCGCGGTGCGAGACATGCTTTGAAAAACAGACAAACCGGCACCTCTGAACAGACGGATATGGATACAGCAGCTCAAAACGGCGACGCGAACGCGCAAAATAGCCTAGGCTACGCGTACCTAGTACGGAAAAGGGAAACCGCAAAACTACGACGAAGCGGTACGTTGGTTCCGGGCGGCTGCTATGCAGGGAAACGCCGCTGCCCGAAATAACCTCGGCTTTTGCTATCACGACGGTCGGGGAGTACCTGAGGATTATTCCCAAGAAGTTTACCGGTACCGCTTATCCGCTCAACAAGGGCGCGCCTTGGGGCAAAGCAACTATGGTACGTGCCCGGAGTTCGGTCGGGGAGTCAGAAAAGATTTGAACGTCGCCATCGAAATGTATCGCCGATCTGCAAGGACAGGCTTCAGCGAAAAAGCATCTCAGGCGTCTCGGTATTGCACCGTGACACAAACTGCCGAAGCTCTCGTACTTCAATTCCTTCTTTCCGCCGCAGAATCATCGCTCCCGCCGGTCTTTTTCTCACCGGAACGTGAGTTGACATTTCGTGCGCAATATGTTATTTTATGCAGGATTACATTTTCCCCTTATGAGTGACTCGAATTTAATTAAATGGACACGCAGAGCCGCGGAAGAAGGCGATGCGGACGCGGCTATGACTCTCGCTGAATGCTATATGACCGGCACTCACGGTGTGCAAAAAGATGAAGCTGAGGCACTGAGATGGTTTCGGCAGGCAGCGGAACTCAAGGCGGCTGCCGCTTCTTCCGGCGAGTCATCTCAGCAATGTTCCGCCTCCGCGGGTGCGGAATCCGCACCGACATCTGTCCGTCCTGAACCCCTGACCCCGGCTCCGGCAGCAGCATCTCCGTTCCGGACTACCCCGACAACGAAAAGCAAACGCGGACTTATTATCACTGCTGCCATTCTGCTCATAGCGGGCGGCTGTACGGGGGCATATTTCCTGTTACGAGAGGATCCGTACGAGGCGTATCAACGTTGCGTAAAGGAGGGCAAGAAGCTCGATGCAACCGAATATCTGCGCAAAGCTGCCGAGCGGGGAAATGCGGCAGCTCAATATGACCTCGGCGTGCGCTGTGCTAACGGTGATGGTGTAGGCAAAGACGCGACCGAAGCGGTTAAGTGGTTCCGCGCGGCTGCTGAGCAAGGCTATGCTAAAGCTCAGTATGAACTCGGCGTGTGCTATGGCAGCGGCACCGGTGTAAGCAAAGACATAACCGAGACGGTGAAGTGGATTCGCGCAGCTGCTGAGCGGGGCTATGCCAAAGCTCAGTATGAACTCGGCGTGTTCTACGGCAAAGGCATCGGGGTGAGCAAGGACGTGACCGAAGCGGTTAAGTGGTTTCGGAAGGCGGCTGAGCAAGGCTACGCTGAAGCTCAGTGGACCCTCGGCATGTACTGTGCCTACGGCATAGGTGTGGACAGAAACACGATCGAAGCAGTGAAGTGGTATCGCGCGGCGGCTACACGGAGCTATGCCCGAGCACAGTACTATCTCGGCAAGTGTTATGCCATCGGCACCGGTGTAAGCAAAGACGTAAACGAAGCGGTTAAGTGGTTTCGCGCGGCTGCTGAGCAAGGCTATGCCGAAGCTCAGAACATGCTCGGTGTTTGCTATGCCTACGGCGAGGGTGTAGACAAGGATGCGACCGAAGCGGTCAAGTGGTATCGGGCGGCGGCTGAACAGGGCTATGCTGAAGCTCAGTATAGCCTCGGCAAGTGTTATGTCATCGGCACCGGTGTAAGCGAAGACGTAAACAATGCGGTCAAGTGGTTTCGCGCGGCTGCTGAGCAAGGCTATGCCGAAGCTCAGAACATGCTCGGCGTGTGTTATGCCGACGGCGTCGGGGTGGACAAGGATGCGACCGAAGCGGTCAAGTGGTATCGGGCGGCGGCTGAACAAGGGCTTGCCCGAGCACAGTACTATCTCGGCAAGTGTTATGCCGACGGCAGAGGTGTGACCGAGGACAACACCCAAGCGGTTAAGTGGTATCGGGTGGCGGCTGAGCAGGGGCTTGCCGATGCTCGGTATGAACTCGGCAAGTGTTACGCCGATGGCAGAGGTGTGACCGAGGACGACACCCAAGCGGTTAAGTGGTATCGAGCGGCGGCTGAACAAGGGATTGCCGATGCTCAGTACTACATCGGCAAGTGCTATACTGACGGCAAATGTGTGGACAAGGACGACACCGAAGCGGTCAAGTGGTATCGGGCGGCGGCTGAACAAGGGGTTGCCCGAGCACAACGTGACCTCGGCGTGTGTTATGCCGACGGCATCGGGGTGGACAGGGACGACACTGAAGCGGTCAAGTGGTATCGGGCGGCGGCTGAACAGGGGATTGCCGATGCTCAGTATGAACTCGGCGCGTGCTATGCCAACGGCAAAGGTGTGGACAAGAACAAAACCGAAGCGGTCAAGTGGTATCGCGCTGCCGCTGAGCAAGGCTATGCTAAAGCTCAGTATGAACTCGGCGTGTGCTATGGCAGCGGCACCGGTGTAGGCAAAGACATGACCGAGGCGGTTAAGTGGATTCGCGCAGCTGCTGAGCAAGGCTACGCTGAAGCTCAGTACACATTAGGTCTGTTTTATTCCCAAGGCATCTACGGAGTACGCAGGAACAAAACCGAAGCGGTTAAATGGGCACGAGCGGCTGCTGAGCAAGGTCATGCCAAAGCACAGTGGTATCTCGGCAAAAGCTATTTGAGCGGTTCCGGCGTGCATAAGGACGCAACCAAGGCTCTGAAGTGGCTTCGCGCCTCTGCTGAACAAGGCTGTGTTTATGCGCAGTTACTCCTAGGCGTGTGTTATGCCGACGGCACCGATGTGGGCGGCAAAGACTATGCCGAAGCGGTGAAGTGGCTTCGTGCCGCTGCTGAGCAAGGTAACGCCGAAGCACAATGTAACCTTGCCGAGCACTATTACTATGGTACTGGGGTGGCACAGGATCGCGCAGAAGCTAAGAAATTGTTTCAGCAGGCGGCGGATCAAGGGCATGCCGTTGCCAAACAAAGTTTGCGAATACTCGATTTCTGATTGCGGTATTTGATATTTGCGCCTTACCTGCGTTTACTTCCCGACACACGCTACCGATCGTCCGCACTTGTCGATCTGCATCCGTCCCGAGAAGAATATGAGCCCCGTGGTGAGCGATGCTTTTGATGCGGGAAGACACGAGGGTGAGCAAGCACGATGTACGAAGAGCGAAGTGAAGGAGTCACCCGCATGAGGATTAGCATTGCGGCGTTTTTCGAGAATTTTATCGGTACAGGTGAGCATTCAAACAGGTATAACTGCCCTCCGCGCGGTTTCCCCGTCCTGCGCTTCGCATCGCTCCGTGCGCAACCCCGTTGCGCCCGGCTGACTGACTTCGTACTTCTATTCCTTCTTCCCACCACAGAGTTCTCGCTCCCACCGACCTTTCTATTTCACCGAGACAGGCGTGAGTTGACATTTCAGGCGCAATATGCTATCCTACGCAAAGTTACATTTCCCCTATGAATGATTCCGACTTAATTAAATGGACACGTAAATATGCGGAAGAAGGCGATGCGGATGCGGCCATGGAGCTCGCTGAATGCTATATGACCGGTACCAACGGTGTGCAAAAAGACGAAGCTGAAGCACTTAAATGGTTCCATCGGGCAGCGGAACTCAAGGCGGCTGCCGCTTCGCACGGCGAGTCATCTCAGCAACGCTCTGTGCCCGCGGATGCGGAATCCGCACCGACATCTGTCCATCCTGAACCCCTGACCCCGGCTCCGGCAGCAGCATCTCCGTTCCGGACTACCCCGACAACGAAAAGCAAACGCGGACTTATTATCACTGCTGCCATTCTGCTCATAGCGGGCGGCTGTACGGGGGCATATTTCCTGTTACGAGAGGATCCGTACGAGGCGTATCAACGTTGCGTAAAGGAGGGCAAGAAGCTCGATGCAACCGAATATCTGCGCAAAGCTGCCGAGCGGGGAAATGCGGCAGCTCAATATGACCTCGGCGTGCGCTGTGCTAACGGTGATGGTGTAGGCAAAGACGCGACTGAAGCGGCAAAGTGGTATCGCGCTGCCGCTGAGCAGGGTCTCGCCAAGGCGCAGTTTTTTCTCGGTTTGTTCTATGCCGGCGGCATCGGGGTAAATAAGGATGAAGCTGAGGCGGTAAAATGGTACCGCACGGCTGCCGAACAAGGCTTTGCTAATGCTCAGCTTGAGCTCGGTTTGTGCTATGCCAACGGTACCGGCGGTGTGAGCAAAGACGAAACCGAGGCGGTGAAGCTGTTCCGAGCGGCTGCTGAGCAAGGTTCCCCCGGAGCACAGTGCGGTCTCGGCATGTGTTATGCTAAGGGCATCGGTGTGGACAAAGACGCGACCGAGGCGGTAAAATGGCTTCGCGCTGCCGCCGAACAAGGTCATGCCCAAGCTCAGTACTACCTCGGTTCCTTCTATGCTACCGGCACCGGGGTGGACAAAGACGCAACCGAAGCGGCGAAGTTTTTCCGAGCGGCTGCTGAGCAAGGCTCCGCCGAAGCACAGTACAGTCTCGGCGTGTGCTATGCCAACGGCATCGGTGTGGACAAAGACGCGACTGAAGCGGTTAAGTGGCTCCGCGCCGCCGCCGAACAAGGTCATGCCCAAGCTCAGTACTACATCGGTTCCTTCTACGCTACCGGTACCGGGGTAAGCAAGGATGAAACCGAAGCGGCGAAGTTTTTCCGAACGGCTGCTGAGCAAGGCTCCGCCGAAGCACAGTGCAGTCTCGGCGTGTGCTATGCCAACGGCATCGGTGTGGACAAAGACGCAACCGAGGCGGTTAAGTGGCTTCGCGCCGCCGCTGAACAAGGTCATGCCCAAGCTCAGTACTACATCAGTTCCTTCTATGCCGGCGGCACCGGGGTGAGCAAGGATGAGACCGAGGCGGTAAAATGGCTTCGCGCTGCCGCCGAACAAGGCCATGCCCAAGCACAACGTGACCTCGGCGTGCGTTATGCCAACGGCATCGGTGTAGACAAAGATGAAACTGAAGCGGTTAAGTGGATTCGTGCCGCTGCTGAGCAGGGTGATGCTTGGTCACAAAGCAACCTCGGCGTATGCTATGCCAACGGCATCGGAGTGGACAAAGACGCAACCGAAGCAGTTAAGTGGCTCCGCGCCGCTGCTGAACAAGGTCATGCCCAAGCGCAGTGCGACCTCGGCGTATGCTATGCCAACGGCATCGGGGTGGACAAAGATGCAACCGAAGCAGTTAAGTGGATTCGCGCTGCCGCCGAACAAGGGTTTGCCAAGGCGCAATGCGGTCTCGGTCAACTCTATGAAAACGGCATCGGGGTAGACAGAGACGCAACCGAGGCAGTTAAGTGGTATCAGGCTGCCGCTGAACAGGGGTTTGCCCAAGCGCAGTGCGACCTCGGCGTGTGCTATGCCAACGGCATCGGGGTGGACAGAGACGCAACCGAGGCGGTTAAGTGGCTCCTCGCTGCCGCCAAACAAGGGGTTGCCAAAGCACAATGCGGTCTCGGTCAACTCTATGAAAACGGCATCGGGGTGAGTCAAGACTATGCCGAAGCAGTTAAGTGGTATCAGGCTGCCGATGAACAGGGGTTTGCCCAAGCGCAGTGCAGTCTCGGCCAACTCTACGAAAACGGCACCGGTGTGAGTCAAGACTATGTCGAAGCGGTTAAGTGGTATCGGGCAGCAGCTGAACAAGGCTATGCCCAAGCACAGTTCAACCTCGGCGTGTGCTATCTCAAAAGCGGCGCAGACACGGCAAAGGCTAAAGCGGTAGAGTTGATTCGCACCGCTGCTGAGCAGGGCTATGCAAGGGCAGAGTATTATCTGGGAGTATGGTACGACGCGGGGGGCTGCGGGTTGAGTCAAGACTACGCCGAAGCGGTTAAGTGGTATCAGGCAGCAGCTGAGCAAGGTGATGCCGATGCGCAATGTAGACTTGCCGATTGCTATTACCATGGTTTTGGGGTGGCACGAGATCGCGCTGAAGCTAAGAAATGGTTTCAACAGGCAGCGAATAACGGGAATGCTGAAGCCCAAAAAAGTTTGCGAACTCTCAAATTCTGATTGCGGCTTCTGATATTTGCATCTTCCCTGCTTCGCTCCCCGCGTCTCCCCCGTCGCGCCTCGCTCCTTCACTTCGTACTTCAATTCCTTGCAAAATCATCGCCCCCGCCACTAAATCTTATCAAAAATCAGAATGGGGTATAGCTGGCACCGTGGCAAACCGGCTGTTCAGCGTATCTCATTTTAAATGC
>CAZJIH010000044.1:0-17556 GCA_964545935.1 uncultured Akkermansia sp.
TCCCCCCCGCCGCATTTTTGATTTTAGATTTTAGATTTTTGATTGAGGAATAATGTGCGCTCCGTTGCGCGTCCCTCCGCGGAAGGAACCCACCGGCGGATGGGTGTGCCGCAGCTTGGCAGCAGGTAGTGACGGGCGGGGTGGGAGACACTTTTTTTTGATTTTAGATCATAGCCATCCAATAGAAAAACATGCGATTGCCAATTCCCTTGGACGATATCTCAGATATTCCCGGCTATCCGTCCGAAACCGTGTCTAAACCCAACTTTTTCTGCAAGGATTGACCATCCTAGAAATGACGCGGGTTGTATCATCTGAAAAGTGGTTCTATTGGATGGCTATGATTTTAGATTTTTGATTGAGGAATAATGCGCGCTCCGTTGTGCGTCCCCTCCGCGGAACGAGCCCGTCCAACGGACGCGATGCTTCCCGGCTTTGCTTCGCAACTAACTTTCGATCCTTGCGCCGACGTAGGCGCCTAGAATTTCAAATCGTCAATCGTAAATCTAAAATCTTAAATGCGGTAAAGGGGGCAGGCATTGTGGAGGGGCAGCGGTTCAGCCCACCGGCGGATGGGTGTGCCGCAGTTTGACGGCAGGTAGTGACGGGCGGGGTGGGAGACATTTTTCTTCTCTTGTTTTTGTCCCCCATGGCATATCATTATTACGCCATTCTTGCATCAAAATACACCCTGATTATTTCCCCCAAATGTGTTACCTATGTTGTGAGACTGTACCAGTTTTTAGAGGTACTCAAATCGTAAAGGTTGGGAGCAGTCTGAACCACTGCGGTGCAGAGGCTGGAGGGGTGGTTTAATTTAGATTTTTTGGGAGAAAATGGAAAATAAATTGAGAAAAGCGGAAAAAAAGGCTTGCGAAGATGTGGAAGGTATGGTTAAATTGTGCGGGAGAGGAGATGCCTCCGTAGCTCAGTTGGTAGAGCAGCTGACTCTTAATCAGTTTGTCCACGGTTCGAGCCCGTGCGGGGGTAATAGCGAGGTGGGGGAGGGCGTTTTGTCGGTGGGGTGAGCGAGGGGAGAGTGCGCTGAGTAAGAGAAGAGGCATGGCAACGGAGATACGATATAAGCGTAATTTTTCAATAATTGCACACATAGACCACGGCAAGACAACGTTGTCTGATCGCTTGCTGGAGCGGACGCACACCATAGCAGAGCGTGATAGGCAGGATCAGTTGTTGGATGCTATGGATTTAGAGCGGGAGAAGGGGATAACCATCAAGTCGCATCCTGTAACGATGCGGTATACGGCGAAGGATGGGGAAACGTACGAATTAAACTTACTTGACACACCCGGGCATGTAGATTTTTCGTATGAGGTTTCGCGATCGCTCGCGGCATGTGACGGAGCCTTGCTCATCATAGACGCGGCGCAGGGGATAGAAGCGCAGACACTCGCGAACATGCATCTGGCCATGCAGCAAAAGTTGGAGATTGTACCGGTAATCAACAAAATAGATTTACCGAGCGCTAATTTACCGAGAGTTTATCGCCAACTGGAAGAACTGATATGTATACCGAGAGAAGAGGTCATATTATGTTCAGCCAAAGCCGGTATCGGCATAGATGATGTATTGGAAGCCATTGTACACCGGATACCTGCCCCGAAGGTCGGGGAAGACGACAGGTTACGAGCGTTAGTATTTGATTCTGTGTACGACGCGTATAGGGGGGTAGTATCATACGTACGGGTGGTAAGCGGGGGGGTAGAGAGGGGAGTGAGAGTAAAACTATTTGCGACACCGGATACGTTTGAAGTGAAAGAAGTAGGTATATTTACTCCCGGGATGCAGGTAGTGCCGCGCTTGACCGCCGGGGACGTAGGCTATATCATCGCCAATGTAAAATCCACGGCAGATGTTAAAATCGGCGATACCTACACAGACTTACAAGCGCCGTGCAAGGAACCGCTACCCGGATTCCAAGAGATACATCCCATGGTTTTTTCCGGGATATATCCCGTAGATTCAGCGGATTACGAGAATTTGAAAGGGGCTATGGCAAAATTACAGATCAACGATGCAGCATTTACTTATACGGCAGAAAGTTCTGTAGCGTTGGGATTCGGATTCCGGTGCGGGTTCCTCGGACTCCTTCACATGGAAATCATCCAAGAACGCCTACGACGCGAATTTAACATGGATGTCATATCGACATATCCGTCGGTTATCTATCAGGTGACCAAGACAGACGGGGGGGAGATGGTAGTGGATAATCCCGGGATGTTACCGGAAGCGCAGGAGATACAGGAGATAAGGGAACCGGTAGTGAAAGTATCCATCATGTTACCCGGTGAATACATAGGAGACATCATGCGCTTGGTAATGGAAAAACGCGGGGAAGTTACACACACGGAGACCATAGATGACACACGTGTAATGCTGACATGTCGAATACCCATGGCAGAGATACTGGTAGACTTCAACGATAAACTTAAGAGCATAACCAGGGGGTACGGCAGCATGGACTATGAATTCGACGGATACGCGCCTGCTCAACTCGTAAAGATGGACATGTTGATAGCCGGGGAACCGGTAGACGCTTTTTCGATGATTGTACACCGGCAACGAGCTGAAGCACAGGGCAGGGAATTAGCGCTTAAATTGAAGGAAGTGATACCGCGACAGCTCTTTACGGTAGCGATTCAGGCGTGTATAGGCGGTAAAATTATCGCGCGGGAAAGTATATCCCCCATGAAAAAGAACGTGACCGCGAAATGTTACGGCGGGGATGTGACACGAAAACGCAAATTACTTGAAAAACAGAAGGAAGGGAAGAAACGAATGAAAGCGATCGGACGTGTCAATATCCCCCAGGAAGCCTTCATTAATGTGCTGAAAAGCGGAAATTAAAAGATGGACATCCTGCAGGCGATTATATTGGGTATCGTAGAAGGACTCACGGAGTACTTACCGATCTCCTCTACCGGACACCTGATCATTGCGCAACGCTTACTCGGGATCGGAGAAAATTCAGCCGTCAGTGCTTTTGAGATATGCATTCAGGGGGGAGCTATACTAGCTGTACTGAGTCTTTATTTTCCGCGAGTAGCGCAGATGTGGCGAGGGCTGTGCGGGCGATGTCCGGAAGGTCGTCGCTTACTCATCAACCTCATCATAGCCTTTATCCCGGCTGCCGTAGTAGGGTTGCTTTGTTCGCGCTTCATCAAGACATATCTTTTTAACGCGACTACGGTGACAGTGAGTTGGGCGGTAGGAGGGATAGTCATTCTGCTTTATGTACGCGCTCGTGAACGCGGCGGACGTCGTGATAGCGGTGGATCCGTAGAAGAGCTTACGAAGCGGGGAGCGCTTGGGATAGGGCTTTTGCAATGTGTAGCGATGTGCCCGGGGGTAAGTCGAAGTCTCATGACAATGCTCGGAGGGCTTTTTGTGGGGCTTAATATAGCCGCTGCCGTAGAGTTTAGTTTTTTGCTCGGATTTATAACGCTCGGAGCCGCTACATGTCACGATGCCGTGAAACACGGAGCGGATATGCTACAGCAGCTTGGATGGGTACCGATGCTCGTAGGGACACTTGCCGCGTGGGTGAGCGCATGGGTAGCCGTGAAGTGGATGGTATCGTTTTTACGTCGGCACAGCCTGTCTATTTTCGGATGGTACCGATTGGCAGCCGCAATTTTTATGTTATTCCTCATATATGTGTTGACAGGTGCCGGCGAATAGGGTATGCTGCGGTGAGTTGGGGGATTACACATGACAAAGAGTCAAAAAGATATATCAAAACAGCAGGTAACAGTGCTCGGTTCACGGGTAAAGGTGGTGTGGGATCGTTCTGTGTTGTCCGATAATATAAAAGATCAAGATGATTTGAAGGAACATGCGGAGATGTTGCGGCAGAAAGCGGAGACCGGGGATGCGGATGCACAATTTTTATTGGGCGTATATTATGAGAATGGCTTAGGGGTAAGGAGAGATGAATCGGAGGCGATGAAATGGTTTATGAAGGGATCTGAGGGTGGAAACGGAGATGCACAGTTTGTACTTGGCGTCAGATATTGGCAGAGTGCCGGAGTAAAACAGAGTCTGCCGGATGCGGTGAAGTGGTTTCTTAAGGCAGCGAAGCAGGGAAATGCGGCGGCTCAAAACAATGTCGGCGTATGTTACGCAAATGGATGGGAGGTAAAAAAGGATGAAAAAGAAGCGATGAAATGGTATCGCAAGGCAGCGGAGCAAGGTAATGCGGAAGCCCAGTATAATCTTGCTGAATGCTATAGGAATAGAGACGCGGCTGGCGTACCGAATAAAGAGTGTATAAGATTGTATCACTTATCTGCGGAGCAAGGGAATGTTGAGGCGCAGTTCGCTCTCGGGATAAATTATGAATCCGGACTCGGTGTAAAGGAAGACAAGCGAGTGGCAGCGGAGTGGTATCGTAAGGCGGCGGAGCAAGGATATATTGATGCACAGTGTAATCTCGGTCGCTGTTACATTAATGGGTGGGGAGTGGAACAAGACGGTGCGGAGGCGATAAAGTGGTTTTTGAAGGCAGCCAAACAAGGGGATAGTATGTCAATGTACAATCTCGGCGAATGCTATAGGCACGGTGTCTCCGGAGAAAAGGATGCAGGTAAAGCAGCTAGGTGGTATCGCAAAGCGGCAAAAGACGGATATGTAAGGGCACAATTTCAGCTCGGACGCTGCTATGAAAATGGCGAAGGAGTAAAAAAGGATGAGAAAGAGGCGGTAAAGTGGTACAAGAAAGCAGCGGATGCAGGATGGGAGGAGGCGCGACATGCTTTAGCTATGTGTTATTTGGACGGTATCGGAGTACGCAAGAATATGCTTAAAGCACTGTATTTCGGTATACCAAAGGATGAAAATATACTCAAGACTTTGTTTCCCAATCTCCCGCAAGACTGAACCGCAGACCTGTCGCCGAGCCGTAGGCTCGTTCGATGCCCTCCTTCCTCTGCCGTATTTTTGATTTTTGATTGAAGAATAATGCGCGCTCCGTTGCGTGTCCCACCGCGGAAGGAACCTACCGGCGGATGTGGTGAGCAGCTGTTCAGAGGCGGGGGGTGGCGGATGTGGTGGGTGACATTTAGGGCAGGACTGAGGCGATGCGTAGGAGGATAGGTTGTCGGGGAGCGGAGTTAGGTGTGAGGGATTCGACGGAATCGGAAGAGACCCAGCCGCGTTGATGTGTAGCGGTTTCGATGTAACTGAAGGAACCGCGTCGGGCGAGGATGCGTACGGGTGAGGAGGGGGTGAGCTGCATGAGGGAGGGTGCATCGGGTGTAGCGGCGGTGCGGAGAGGGGTAGATTGCAGGATGTAGGCGAGGTCGGACGGGGGAAGGGAGGTAAGGTCGGGCGATTCACGGGTACCGTAGTACAACCAATTGAAGGCGCAGAGTAAGGAAAGGAGGGAGAAGAGGGAAGTACCGGCGAAGAGCCAAGAAGGGGCGCGGCGGCGTAGGAGCAGGTGCAGAGCGATACAGAACGCGAGACCGGCGGTGCAGAGGACGGTAAAGAAGCGGAGATGGGAGTAGGAAAGGAGTGTGAAGAAGCGGTCGACATCGGAATAGACGGGCAGGAGAGCCCCTTCTTTGCGTTGGATGAAAGCGAGATTGGCGCGTGCTTCCGGGAAAGAGGGATTCAGATAGATAGCTCGTGCGAAGGAAAGTGCGGCTGTACCCGGTTTACCCAGGCGGTATAGGCAGGTACCGATATCGTAAGCGATGACATCGGCACGCTCATCATTCGGACCGACTTCCTGTTGAAGTTTTCGCAAAGACTCCAGAGCTTTCGAGTACTGACGCCCTCTGTAAAGCTCCTGTACAGAAGGGGCACCGGACGCGTAGGAAAGCGGGAGCAGGGCGAGCAACAGCACCCCCGCAACTTTGGCAAGGTGAGCGAGAGCTCTGCGCACGGATTGAAGCATAGAAGTACGCTCTGAGGCGGAAATATCGGGGGATGCATCCGGACGGAAGGCTTCGTCGTCCCTACGTCGGAGGATACTCGAAATATTCTGATCTCGGAGGTTTTGAGGGATATAAGACTCGATGAAAGCTCCGATACGCTTCAGGAAGGAGAGAGGGTCATCATCGCGGGAGATAGAGAGCAATTCACGCTCGCGTGCGCGGGATGCTGACGCGGAGGCGAAGCGGCGAGAGATGCAGCGGAAGAGCAGGAAGGCAAAAAGGAGCAGAGCCGGCAGATAAAGCAGGTACATGAAAATGCGGGGGAGGGAGAAAATGCTACGCATGGTATCGTTCGGGGGGATCAGGTCGTAGATATCCGTTAAATCTTCCACCGGGACTTTACCGGCAGGTGGGGGAGACAGCGGAGATTGCACTAAGGGGAGACCGGCGTTGTCGGATGCCTTCCAAGGCAGAGCGATAGGAGCTGAAACGGCTCGTTTGTAAGCCATTTCGGAAGGATCAAAATAACTGAGGGAGAAGGAGGGGATAGCATCGACTTCGGCGATCGGACGCATAAGCTGCGAGAAGACCATACCTACCGTTGAGCCGTCGGCGGAAACGATAGGTTTACGCGTAGCGGGGACGAGTTTCCAGGAATCGGCATCCTCCGGTTTAGGGCAGGGCAATTGTTGCAGGTTGCCGTTGCCGCGGACAGTGATCTGCACCTCCACAGCTTCGTTCATGGCAAGAGACGCGGCATCGCATTTGACAGACAGGGAGAAATTACCCACTGTATCGGAGAAATCCGGGGGAGCACCGGGCGGGAGGGGAAGTGCGGAGAGAGAGAGAGTCGGAAGCGGGATTTCCTGTTGACTGACAGAAAAGAACGAACGTTGTTGAGCTAGGATGACCTTTCCGACGATGTCCGAATTTCCCTCTCGGAAGGGGGTAAGCACCCCGTAAAAGTCGGCGGTACGCCAATTTTGACCACGGGCGAAGGCAGTAGGAAACTGCATGGGACGCTCGTATATTATAGGAGGTCGACGCATACTGATTTTGACACCGACACTCTGCATTTGGGGGAGAGCATAAATGAAATAAGGTTTCCGGGTAAAGAGTTTGAGAGCGGTTTTTACCGGTTGGTGCACGTAAGGATCCTGCGGGGAAGTATACCAAAGAGCCCCGTAAGGTACCGGTGAATCGTACCACTTGATCTGCGAAGTAGGTAGGACGGGAAGCGGGGGAATTTTAACCGACTGTTTTCGTCCGCTTTTGTACTCGACAGAGATATCGCCTATTTCGAGAACCCCTGCTTTGTCCGGGCGCAACAAGATAGGCAGCACCTCAAATGTGGCGCAGTTAGGGTCTCGTAAATTGACATCAATGTTAGGTTGCTCTACACGCACTTCGGCTTGGCTGCGGAGACGAATCCTGAGTTGCTCTTCTTGCAAGCTGAAAAAATCTTCCCCTACTTCCGTATCCAGCAGGTAAAGCATAACCTGTTCACCGGGAACAGCCACACCTGTAGACCACACCGGAATGACCTCCGCTGTGACTCGGTGTACCGCACCGAGCGCAATGAATAATATGAAAAAGAGGTATCGCATATTTTATGTATTCAGTAATCTTTTAACGGACGCGCAGCCTTCGTACGGTGAGGGATAGGGGAACCACCGACTTCATCCGTGTGCATACGGAGAATACCGGAAGCACGCTGCTTCTTTTTCTCCTCGTCGCTGAGTCCGGGCTGTTGATCCTCTCCCTGCTGTTGATTTGAATCCTGCTTGTTTTGACTCGGCTTCTCCTGTTGCTCCTGTTTATCCTCCGGGGGCTGTTGATTCCGATTGTTTCGTTGATTTTGCTCTTCCTGTCCGTCCACCATCTCCTGTCGCTCCGGATTGTCCTGTTGGTCACTCCGGTCTGCTTTGTCCCGTTTATCCTGAGGTTTTTCCCCGTCCTGTCGTTCCTGTGAGTCCTGCGGATTTTTTTTGTCGTCCTTGCTCTGATGATTCGGCTTCTGAGACTTGTTTTGTTTGTTTCGGTCGTCCCCTTGGTTCTGTTGAACCTGTCCGTCCTGTTTATCCTGCCGGTTATCCTCGTTTTGTTTATCCTGTTTATCCTGCTGATTTTTCAGGCGTTCGATTTCATTTTTTAGTTTATCGATAAGTTTTCGGATTTCGGAGGTGTTGGAGATAGCTTGGGAGAGGTGAGGGTTTGCGCGGAGGGCATCGCTGTAAGAGGGGAGGACAGACTGTAACTCATCTACGATTTGTTGCAGCGACTCCGCGGTGGGAGGCGGAGCGGATGCATCGTAAAGTTTGCGCAATTTATCGAAACAAGCACGTGCACGTTGATTACCCAGAGCTAAATGGGCGGCGGCCTGCAATTCCGGGTTATCCGACAACAGCGCATCGGAAAAGAATCCGCGAGCCTCATCCGGTTTGTTGGCTTTCAGCGCGGACAGACCGGCGGCGTACGCGTCGGATGGTCGTGATTGCGCGAGTGAGGTTTCCGGGGTAAAGGGCAGGGACAAAGCGAGGAGCACGGGAAACCGGAGTCGAGGGGGACGCCAAGCGGAACCGAGCAGGATACCTGCTACAGCGAGGAGGAGAGCCGGGAGAGCAAACCAAGCGAAGAGATCGCGCGGGGAACGTCCTGCGTCAAAATTTTCTTCATGTTCGGTTAATTTTGAAGCGGTTTTACGGGCGAAGGCGGAGAGGTCGGCACCGGTGCTCATCAGGAAGAAATCTCCGCCGGAAGCTTGGGCAAAACGCTGTAAGGAAGGAGAATTAAGTTTACTGATGACATGTTTTCCGCTTGCGTCCTGCCAGAGGCCGTTATCGCCGGAGGGGTCGGGGATGGGGCCACCCGCCGGGGTACCGACACCCACGGTGATGACGAGGATGTTTTTCTTCCGGGCATCGCGAGCGGCAGTGAGCGGGGTATCTACCGTATCCTCCCCGTCACTCAGGATAACGATAGCGTTGGAACCGTTCTGTGCGCTGCGAGCGAAGGCGGAAATTGCGCAACGGATAGCTTGGTCGAAGTTTGTACCTCCGCTGCCTTCCCAATCGCGATTAACCTGCTCGAGAGCATCGCGTAAGGCAGTGTGGTCATGAGTCAGAGGTACCACGAGGTCTGCTTCACCGGAAAAGACGATGAGCCCGAGTTTATCGTTCGGCAGAGCATCGACGAGCTCGTAAGCGGCGGCGCGTGCTTCTTCGAGGCGGGACGGGGCTACATCCGTCGTTTCCATGGAACGCGAGATATCCAACGCGATCAACAAGTTACGACCTGAAGCGGAAGCCCGGTCGGACTCGTATCCGTTGAAAGGACGTGCTAAAGCTAAGACTGTACAGGCGAGGGAGAGCAAAAGGAGCACCGGGGGGAGCACTCTGCGCCATTCGGGCGGGGAAAAGACGAGGTACGGGTGGACGGGAGACACCAACATGCGCCAAGCGTGTCTCGCACGCCGGCGCATCAAGAACGCTAACCCGGCGAGCAGCGGAATGAGGAGTAAAGAAAGCAGGCACTCGGGATACAGGAAATTCACGGAGCGAAACGTGGGCTCAGGTTAGTGACGGCGAAACCTGCCGTTAAGAGGAGGGCGGCAAGGAGGAGCGGGTAAGGGAAAAGAGCCTCGAAGTTCACGAGACGTCGCCGGGTGGCATCCGTTTTTTCCAGGGAGTCAATACTGCGGAAAGCGTTTTGGAGTTGAGCGCCGCTACCCGCGTGGTAGAAACGCCCGCCGGTGACGTCGGCTATTTTGCGAAGCGTTTTTTCATCAAAATTATCCACGTCAGCCGTGAAACGCGAAAGTCGGTCATCCTTGCCTATAGCTATCGTAAAAATTTTTATACCCAGTTTAGCACATTCATCGGCGGCATCAATCGGGGAGAGAGAACCGCTGTTGTTCACACCGTCGGTTACGAGGATAATAACACGCGACTTGGTATCCCGGCGTTCACGGAGACGCGTGGCAGCTCCGGCGATAGCGGTACCGATGGCTGTACCGTCCGGTTGCACGTACCCCGGACGTCCGCTTTGCTCGTCGCCGAGGTAAAATTGTTCCATGATGTAACGTAGGATGTGGTGGTCTAAGGTGAGCGGGCTGCACAATTTAGCCCTTCCGGCGAAAGCGAGTAACCCGATACGGTCGTTGGGACGTCCCTCGATAAAGTTTGAGATTTCGAATTTTGCGGCGGTGAGACGATCCACGGAACCACGGCGTACCCTTCCGAAGTCATCGCGCATAGTGAAGAGCATATCGCGCGTTCCCATAGAACCGGAAAGATCGCAGGCTATCATGATATCGATACCGCTTACTTTTTGCTCATCGTGTTCCAGACGCCGGAGTGGTTGAGCGAGTGCGATGATAAGACAGGCGGAGGCTAAGGTATAACAGATAGGCCCGAGGCGACCTGCGAGAGAGTGAGGAGGACGCAGGAGGTGCCGAACGAGGGAAAGCGTCGGCAGGCAGATAGCGCCGTCCGTACCCATACGTCTTCGTAGGAAGAAGAGCGGGAGGAGGAGGAGGAGGAGCCAAAGGAACTCCGGGCACCCCCATACGAGTTCACGAGACACGGTACCGGCGGCGAATAACGGCAGCATGCCGCGCAATTCGGTAGGCGGGGCGGAGGGTTGGGCACCGGTGAAGTCACGGATACAGAGGAGGAGCTCTTCGGCGCGGGCAGACAAGGCATCGGCTTCGGCGGGGTTTCGGGAATCACTTGCCGCATATTTGTATTCGGCGAGTTGCTCGAGGAGGTTTTGTACAGGCAGACGCAGGTGATCCGGCACGGCGGAGAGGGAATCGATACGTCGGCTGAATTCTTCGTGAGTTTCAAAGAGAGCCGGGTCATGCAACTCACCCTGCAGGTAACGCCGGAGGATGAGAGAGAGCTGCAGGCAGAAATCCCGTAGGAGAGGGGGACGATTTTTTTCTAATTCCGCCAGGGCATCCAAAGCCTGTTGAGCCGGTGAAATCGGAACGATATCTTTTTTCCCGCGACGCCGGCGCAGAAGGAACCACATTGCAGCGACCGCCGTCAGGAGAATAACGGCGGCACCTACCCACCACCAAGGGCTTACGACCGCGAATTGCTCGGCAGGGAGCTCCGGTTGAAGCTCCGGTATGCTGTCAACTACGGATGTGTGGGCGGAAGGAGGCATAATCAACGGAGGGAGAGACGGGTACGGCGTTTGAAGAGGGCACGTAATTGAGGCATAAAATCGGCTTGGGTAAGGAGAGAGAGTTTATCGACGGCGAGGCGATCGAATATTTTATCCCATTCTGCGTAATGAGCGCGTACGCATTGGGCATGTTGAGTACGCAGGGTCGGATTGTTCAAGTCGGTACACATCAGCTCACCGGATTCGGGATCGATGGCACGGATACGACCCGCTGCCGGTAAATTAAGCTCTAAGGCATCGTTGATACGCATAGGTATGAGCTCGTGACGGAAGTTAAGGCGACCGACCGCTGATTTGTCCGGCGTAAAAAGGAAATCGCTGAGCATAATCATGAGAGTCTTTTTGCGTTGAGTACGCAGAATTTCATCGACTACAGGCGATAATTCATCTCCTTTACCGCCGGGAGGAGCGGCGAGGATGGCGCGGAGGATACGGAGATATTGTCGAGCTCCCTTGGTGGGCGGCAGGTAAAAGTGCGGGGAACACCCGAAGAGCAGCAGACCTGTTTTATCACCGTTCAGAGCCGCGCTGTACGCCAAAGTAGTTGCGATACGCGCGGCGTACTCCAGTTTAGAATCCGGACTCATACCGCCGGCGTAGTGCATGGAAGCACTCGCATCCACTGCCAAGAGAAGAGCTTGCTCGCGTTCTTCACGGAATTTACGGACGTATGGGGTGCCGGTACGGGCGGTGACTTTCCAGTCGATGAAACGCGGTTCATCGCCCGGGGTGTATTCACGGAATTCGTCGAAATCGAGGCCCTGACCGCGGAATCCGGAGCGGTAAAGACCGGCGAAAGTAGCAGTTACCGAGCGACGTGCCTGCATTTCGATGCGTCGAACTCGCTGCATGATGTCCTGCGTTTTATCCATTTTTATTTCGTCATGGCACCGGGACCTTGGTCAGGATGCGGTCGATCACGTCATCTGCCGTAACATCGGCAGCTTCGGCTTCGTAGGAGAGCAGGATGCGGTGTCGGAGAATATCGTGTGCGAGGTCTTTGATATCCTGCGGGGTGACATAACCACGTTGGCGGGTGAAGGCCAGGGCCTTGGAAGCCAGTGCAATGTTGATGGTAGCGCGTGGAGAAGCACCGGCGCGAACCATCCCCGCCAAACTGCGGTCTACTTTCTCGGGAGTACGCGTTGTACGTACTAAATCCACGATGTAGCTTCGGACAGCTCGGTCAATGAAGATGCGGTCTATCAACTCGCGAGACGCTTCTATATCACGCACCTCTACCACCGGTCTTGTTGAGGGTTTCGGAGCTATGCTGCCCATGAGGTCGAGTACCTGCAATTCTTCGTCGCGCGAGGGGTAATCGACGATAACTTTGAAGAGGAAACGGTCTAACTGAGCTTCCGGTAGTTGGTAGGTACCTTCCTGTTCGATGGGGTTTTGGGTAGCCAGCACGAGGAAAGGATCGGGCAGGAGATGACTTGTTTCTCCTAAAGTAACCTGACGCTCCTGCATAGCTTCCAACAACGCACTTTGAACCTTTGCCGGCGCACGATTGATCTCATCCGCCAGTATCAGATTGGCAAAGACGGGACCTTTTTTGGGTGAAAACTGACGTAATTCCGGGTTGTAGACCATGGTACCGATGAGATCGGCCGGTAGTAAGTCCGGTGTAAACTGAATGCGTGAAAATTCGGCATGCATCGTTCCGGCAAGTGCCCTCACCGACAGAGTTTTCGCCAACCCGGGTACACCTTCCAAAAGGACATGTCCCTTGCATAATAAACTGAGTATGAGTCGTGAAATGAGGGCTTGCTGTCCCACAACTACCTTGCCGATTTCCATTCTGACTGCGGTTAACCAGCCGGAACGTCGCACAATTTCATCGGTTAAATCTTGGGTATTTGTTTCCATAAATTCGTCTTTATGATACCACAATCAGGCTGATTGTCAACCACAGCACAGCGTCCCGACAAAATAAAAGGTTAGTGGCGGCTGCTAACTCTGCGGTGGGAAGACGAGGAGTATGCGGATGCGCATGGGGTGATGTTTTTGATGTTGACTTTGCGTGTGATGTGTGGTTGAATGTGAACGTGGTCGGGCTCCTGCGTTCCGGAAAGAGGTACGCCCCTCCGGTTCGGAGCCCGACTCACATTTTTACAGACCTAAAAGGCGTTATCGTACAAACACCGGAAGAGAGCTTCTATTGGTTTAAGAAGGCCGCAGAATCGGGATATGTACCGGCATTTGGAGCACTTGGAGATGCCTATAAGCGTGGTAGGGGATGTAAAAAAGATATAAAATCAGCAAAATACTGGCTAACAAAAGCTGTCATAGAGCGTCGTTCTGCAGATGCCCTGCAATCCTTACTTCCTTTAATTGATTCGCAAGAGGAGTTGATGAGCATTATACAGGCAATAGAAGATGGCGAAAGTGAATCCGATGTGGGAGGAAGACTCCCTGCTCTTATACTTGTGCCTGTCAGACACAAAGAAGCAGTAAGATCCGAACCCGAAACGGTAGGAGATGCTGATCCGAAGAGTCCTAAAGTTGAACAACATCACTCCCCTTCCGGAAGTTCGAATAAAAAATAATTTAAAATGCAATAAAAATCGCGTTAATCAGCCCCACTACAGACGTGAAAATTAATTCGCATCTGTCCCGAGTAAATTAAGGGCTTAGTGGCGGACAAAGACTTTGAGGCGGGAAGACACGAGGGAGAGCAAGTACGAAGAACGAAGTACGAAGTCAAACAGTTAGGTACAACGGAGTTGCGTGTGCATGACGAGAGGAGGCAAAGCCGAAACGACGTGTGGGGTCCGGATCCATGCACCCGTGAGGTTGAAGCCCCCTTGGTACGCAGAGCGTCTGCAACCCGCATGGAGATTGGCATCGTAGCGTTTTTTTTGAGAATTTTGTTGGGACGGGCGTGAAATTAATTC
The DNA here is from genome assembly GCA_964545935.1 of uncultured Akkermansia sp. GTDB lineage: Bacteria > Verrucomicrobiota > Verrucomicrobiia > Verrucomicrobiales > Akkermansiaceae > Akkermansia. Next base: position 13,994 of record CAZJIH010000044.1, read on the forward strand.
GCATTCTTCTTTTAAGACTTGTCAAAACCGGTGCCGGGGTGTACAATACGCCTCGTTACGTGCCGCTGTGGCGGAATGGTAGACGCAGGAGACTTAAAATCTCCCGACCTTCGGGTCATACGGGTTCGACTCCCGTCGGCGGTAATGAACTGCGTTCCCCCCTCCGGGAAAATGTGAACGCGGAGCGGGGGAGCGCATCAATTTTCTCGGGACGATTGGGCAAGAAAATAAATTCACAGAGGATTTATCCTTGACATATCTTCGTTATGGGGTATCATAGGCGTCCGCGCGAGTGTTTTTTATTAACGCAGCATATATCTGATTATGAGTAAGAGAACATACCAACCTTCGAAACGTTGTCGCAAGCGTCAATTCGGATTTCGTGCTCGCATGGCTTCTAAGAATGGACGTGCCATTTTAGCGCGTCGCCGTGCAAAGGGGCGTAAACGTTTGATGCCGAAAGGCGCTGAAATTCATTACAAGCGCCATACAATTCAGCACGGTGCCTGATACGTACCGTGTCGTAGCAGTGTCCCTTTTTGAGGTTCTGCCCCGACGGAGATGCAGCTGCAACGTCAACATACCATGAAGCGAGCGTCACAGTATGCGGCTGTGCGTGCAGGGGGGGTCTCGCGGTGCGGTCGGTACGTTGTTTTGTGTGCGTTACCGTTTTCGTGCGATAGGGCATCAGAGCATTCGCTCTTTGGACTCGTCGCGACTAAGCGACTCGGTCATGCGGTTACGCGCAATAAACTTCGGCGTCGCGTACGGGAATTATTGCGTGAGCTTGGGGATCCATTGGCTGTCGGGTATTATGTTACAGTGATACTTAAGCAGAGTGCGGTACGTTCTGATTATAGTGCTTTGCGTCGCGATTTAGGTTCCCTCATCGCGCGGTGTATTTCTTAGCGTTTCAATTTTTATGCTCAAAAAGTGTCTCATCCTGCCGGTAAGATTTTATCAGAAATTTATCAGCAAGCCACTTCACGCGATATGCGGACCGATGTCGGGATGTCGCTTCAGACCGACTTGTTCGGCGTATTTCATAGAGGCAGTGGAGGTACACGGGGCATGGAAAGGAGCTGCTCTTGGTATATGGCGAATTTTACGTTGTAACCCTTGGGGTGGTTGCGGTTATGACCCCGTACCCCCTAAAAAATCTCATCTTCACCAATAATTTATTGTCATATTATGGATAAAACAGCTTGGTTTGTTGTTACGATATGCACCATACTCTTGGGTGTCAACTGGTATATAAGCACGCGTGATGCGTCCCAACCTGTGCCTGCACCGGTTCAACAGAAAGAGGAGGTTGCCCCTGTTGCTCCTGTATCTGCCGATCCTACGGAATCGTCTGCGGCAGCTACGGAAGCGCTCGCACCGGCTAAACCTGAACCTCAGGAAATTGCGACACTTACGTCCCATGATTCACAGGGTAAGCCGGTTGCAAAGTTTAGCTTCCGAAATATCGGTGGGTCTGTCAGCAGTATTGAAATGATAGATAAGCCTATCAACAGCACCAAGGAAGATTTGCTCTCTTCGGTGAAACTTAATTCCCAAGTCCCGCACGGTATAGGTACGCTCATGTATTCTTTGAGTGAGGAAAAAGCGCCGGGGTTTGATGAAACAGCGTACAGCGTGGTGCCGGAAGAAACAAATGCAAATCAGGTAACCTTGGAGGGGCAATGGAATTCCTTGCGTATACGTAAGATATACAAACTGAAGCCATTAAAGGTGGGTGAAAAAATTGTGGAGGGGAATGCATATTGCCTAGAGCTCAGTGTGCAGGTGCAGAATACCGATGCCAACCCGCGTCGCGCCAAAAATTGGGGTATTTACGCCGGGGGAACCGGTCCTATTTCTCCCACCGAGTGGGCTTCGTTCACTTACTACATACGCAACGAAGATAAAGATTTTCACAAAGAGAATGCGGGTAGTTTTCGTCCGTGGTTTGGGAGTCCGAAAGATCGTGTAGTGTCGGTTGGCACGGACCCGGTTGCATGGGTCGGAGTGATGAATCAATACTATGCCACACTTATTCAGGCTAAAGGAGGACAGCCCGTTACATCATATTACGCCGCTCCTCTTACCGCTGTTCCCCTACCGGGCAAAGAACACAAAACTGCTGAGGGTGTAGAATCCGCGCTGGGGGTACAGGAATTTTCCTTGGCGGCTGCATCCGAGGGTAGTGCCGGCGGTGTTCAGACCTTGGATTATACCATTTTTGCCGGTCCGAAACTCAATCTCATGCTCAGTGATATGACGGATGAGGTTCCCAAGATTGACCACATCATGGATTACGGCATCTTCCACATCATTAGCTACTCCATGAATTGGCTCATCAATATATTCTTCAGCTGGTTCGGTAACTGGGGTTGGGCTATTGTGGCTATGACTTTTGTGGTACGTCTCATCATTTGGCCGCTCTATCGTAAAAGCTACATGAGTATGAAGAGTATGAGTCTCCTTCAACCGAAGGTGCAAGAAATTCGTGAAAAATATGCCAATGATCAGCAAAAAGCGAGCATGGAGATGATGAATCTGTACCGTGAATATGGTATTTCTCCCTTGGGTGGTTGCCTACCTATGTTCCTTCAAATCCCTATCTTCTTCTCCTTTTTCTATGTGTTGCAAACAGCCGCTGAGTTCCGAGGATCTCCCTTCATCGGTTGGGTCCACGATCTCTCTCAGATGGATACCGTCTGTTCTCTGCCTATCTTCGGTTATGATTTGCCTATCAATGTATTGCCTATAGTTATGGCTATCACCATGCTGTTGCAGATGCGCATGACTCCCCAAGCGGGTGACCCCACCCAACAGAAAATCATGCGACTCATGCCGCTTTTTTTCTTTGCCTTTTGTTACTATTACCCCAGTACGCTGGCTCTGTACTGGACTACCACAAACATCATTTCTATCATTCAAACTTGGATTATTCGCCGACTCCCTCAACCGGAATTGCATAAAGTTGATCCGGGTAAACGTAAAAAGGGTAAAAGTCTCATGGAACGCATGTTGGATGCACAAAAGGTTGCTCATGCTGAACAACAAGCGCGCCAACGTAAAAATTAGTATGCATTCGTCCCTGAAAACTCTCTTGTCAATACCCGCAGTTCGGTGTAAAATGGCAGCAGCTTAAATTTTCTGTGCAAATATATGAAACGATATACAATTGAGCGAAGTGTGATAGGTTTAATGTTGGCTTTGTTAGTGCTTCCTACAGCGCAGGCTGCGCGCCGAGCCGCATCTTCAAAGAAAAACACCGCTAAACCCGTACCGACCGCTCCGGCTAACAAGATAAATAATCCTAAGTACTCCGACTTTTACGCAGCCTTGGAAAAGCAAGTAAAGGATAATTCACCTGATTACGCCGCCGCCATACTCTGTGTGTTAGAAGCAACAGACGGTGATGAAACGGCTATCGGTACTTGGATGCATCAGGCTGCTGAACAAGGTAATGCCGCTGCTCAACATTGGGCTGCTGATACGGAACTTGCTACCTTGTCAAAGGATAATTTACTCTCTCCGGAAGCGTGCGCCGTTTACCAACGCTTGTCAAAAGT
>CAZJIH010000045.1:0-16715 GCA_964545935.1 uncultured Akkermansia sp.
CCTAAATCGTCAATCAAAAATCTAAAATCGTAAATGTGGCGGGGAGGAGGGCATTGGGGCAGGACTGCGGTTCAGCCCCCCCTGCCGCATTTTAGATTTTTGATCTTTGATTTTTGATTTACTAATAATGCGCGCTCCGTTGCGCGTCCCTCCGCGGAAACGAGCCCACCACCACATGCGCTGCTTCTTGGCTTTGCTTCGTAACTAACTTCCGATCCCAGCGCCACGGCAGCGCCTAACTTCCTAAATCGTCAATCAAAAATCTAAAATCGTAAATGTGGCGGGGAGGAGGGCATTTGCGGCGGGACTGCGGTTCAGCTTGTCAAGAATGGAAAAGGGGTGTATAATAAAATGGTAACGAACAGAGGGAATCAATTATGGGTGAAACACGATACCAGGCGCTTCCGGGATTTCGGGATTTAGCGCCGCAGGAGTACGCTTTTCGGGCATATTTGTATGATGTGTGGCGGAAAGTAGCGCATAGGTACGGATTCGTGGAATGGGAAGCACCTATGGTAGAAACAACCGATTTATATCTCAAGAAAAGCGGAGGAGAATTACCTACACAACTTTTTCGTTTTAAGGATCAAGGGGAACGTGATGTTTCACTGAGACCGGAGCTTACGGCATCTCTCGGTCGCATTGTAGCCGCTCGGTACTTGGAGTATAACAGACCGTTGAAATGGTATGAGATAGGACCGTGTTTTCGGTATGAAAAACCGCAGAAAGGGAGGCAGAGGGAGTTTGTACAATTCAACGCGGACATATTAGGGGAAGCGGGGGAGGGAGCGGATGCCGAGTTGATATCTTTGGCAATAGATTGTATGCGGATGTTGGGGTTTAAGGATGCGGATTTTGTGGTACGTGTGAGTGATCGTGAAGTATGGCTCAATTACGCGCGGCAACACGGTATCCCCGAGGAACGTACACTTGATTTTCTTTCGGTTATCGATAAACTTGAGCGGGAACGTCCGGAAGTAACCGCAGAAAAACTTGCGGCGTTCGGTTTAACATACGAGCAAATTAATCAATTCATAGAAGAACCGCCATCCGGAATTTCCCCGAAGTATGAAGCGGTACTCGAAGAATTAAAAGCGCGGGGACTCGAAAGTTACGTACAACTCGACCTACGTGTAGTCCGCGGACTCGCTTACTACACCGGATTAGTCTTTGAAATATTTGACAAAGGACACAATTTACGGGCAGTAGCGGGAGGCGGACGGTACGATCGGTTGATATCAACCCTTACCGACGGAGCTGTCAACATGCCGGCTACGGGGTTTGCCATGGGAGACGCGGTTATAGCGCACCTCATCGAAGAATGTTCGGAGGCACGTACTTTACGGGATGCGGCTTTGGTACCGCATACCTGTGATGTATGTTTGGTTCTTGCGGCACCGGAGATGCGTATGAGTCTCCTTACACTTGCCTCCAGTTTACGGGATGCCGGTGTTAGTGTGGACGTGCCGCTCGGATGGACGAAACTCGCGAAGCAGCTACGACGCGCGGAGCGTTGCGGGGCTACGTACGCGGTTGTAGTGGGCGCGGAGTATCCTAGTTTAGAACTCAAACACATGGCGACACGTGAATCTCGGCACATGATGCTCGAAGAACTTATTTGTGAACTTATTCCGCACTGAGAACGCATGCAGAAGCGGGAACAACAGAGAATATCCGCGCGCCCGGCAACACCTGCCGAACTCGAAGCAAGAGCAGCCGCCGGGGATAGAGACGCCTGTATGCAACTCGGACGTAAATTGCTACGGGGACGCGGCATAGAACGCAATTATGAACGTGCCTTAGAGTTGTTTGACGTAGCGGCTCGTGCCGGGGAAGCCGATGCTTTTTACATGTTGGGAAAGTGTTTTTTGAAAGGCGTCGGGTGCGCTAAGGATGCCCAAGGTGCCGTAAGTTGTTTTGAAAATGCCGCGCGTCGCGGACATGCCTCTGCCGCGCTTAAACTCGGGGAATGTTTCGAACAGGGATTGGGCGCACCCCAAAATGTGGAATTAGCGGCTTATTGGTACCGTAAAGCAGCGGCACGCGGGGAATCCCGGGCATACGATGAGCTATCGCGCTTAGCTCACCGGCAAGAGTCAATCTGAACCGCACCGCTACCTGTATCGCACGATGAAAGTACTGATTTTCGGAGCTTCCGGGCGAGTCGGACAAGTGCTTTGTCGGGAAGCCCGTGCCGTCGGTATTCAGCTCGTCACCCCGACTCACCGGCAGTGTGACTTATTGTTCCCCACGGCAGTTTCGGACTGTGTACTGCGTGCCGATGTCGATGCCGTGGTCAACTGCGCGGCTATGTCACGTTTGGAACCTTGCGAGGATGGCGCGCTTTCCGCCCATCTAGTCAACGCGATGAGCCCCGGGGAAATGGCTTTGGCATGCCGTCATACAGGCGCGCGTTTTATTCATCTTTCTACGGATTATGTGCTCGATGCGAGACGTCCGGGACTTAAACCACCGGATGCTAAGTGTAAACCGGTCAATGTCTACGGCATGAGCAAGGCAGAAGGAGAACTACAGGTGCGGGAAAACGGAGCGGATGCTCTCATTTTACGTGTTTCTTGGGTATGCGGTAATCCGCGGCACCCCTCTTTCTTGGAAGCGGGGCTTTCCCGCGCTATGAAAGGGGAAACACTTTCGGCGATTGACGATCAATATTCCCTGCCCACGTACGCGGGCGATATCGCGCATGCCATCCTCGCTCTCCTTTCTATCGATGTAAACGGAATTTTCCACCTTACATCCACGGGGGAACCCATCAGTCGCTATGCCTGCCTACGTATGGCTCTGGAATACGCGTGCTCCGTCGGTGCACTCCGTGATATCCCATCTATTTCCCCCCTCAAACTCCGGGATGTCCCCTCTTTCCGCGCTACGCGACCTGTGCACTCCGCCATGGACAACTCCGCCCTACGCGCACTTGGCATCCCCTTGCTCAACACCCGAGAATGCATCCGACGTGCCACCGATGACTTCCTCCGTGCTACCTCTGTCCCGATAACATCCGCGTCTCAGTAGTGACCTCGCGGTGGAGGGGGGACGCGATAACCGGCGCCCGGGAACCGCACAACCTAACGAGCCGGTCAGCCGGCATCACACACATCACCTCAAACGCACAAATTGCAGGAAGGAAAGCTTATTTCGCTTCTTCGACGACGTTGACGCGGCGCCCTTTACGGTCAAAGACGACATGACCGTCTATGAGGGAAAAGATAGTGAAATCGCGTCCCATACCGACACCTTTACCCGGGTGGAATTTAGTGCCGCGTTGGCGGACGATGATATTGCCGGCAATGACGGCTTGACCTCCGAATTTTTTCACACCGAGACGTTTACTGCGAGAGTCACGCCCGTTGCGCACGGATCCCTGTCCTTTTTTATGTGCCATATCGGTAAAATAAGTTCGGTGTTAATAATTAAGCGTTGATAGCAGTAATTTTGACTTTGGTTAAGGCAGCTCGGAAGCCTTTTTTCTTGTGAAAGCCTTTACGACGTTTAAATTTGAAAGCGATACCCTTGGGACCGCGAGCTTGGGCGTCCAGCACCTGTGCTGTAACGTTTGCTCCCTCCACAACCGGGGTGCCCACCTTTGTGGTTTCACCTTCCTCCACTAAGAGGACACGGTCAAACTTCATTTCTCCATCGGTTTCCGTACCATGAAGTCTATCAACCTCTACCACATCTCCTACCTTAACGCGGTATTGTTTGCTGCCGGATGTGAATATTGCGTATGCCATAAATTTTATAACTTTAGTATTGCGCTCGCGCCTACGAGCTGGCATATTATACCCACGCAAACGCTTTTGACAAGTAAAATTTACCAAAATATGCTTACAATTTCAAAAATTTTTCAAAGGGACGGCATAGAAGTTCACTCAGAAGAAGAGATGCGGGCGCTCGGGTCTCGCATAGCTGCTCTACTTGAACCGGGGGATGTCATCGGCATCAGCGGTGAACTCGGAGTCGGTAAAACTCGACTTGTTCAGGGTATCCTCAACGGGTTAGGGTGTTCACAACCCGCTACAAGTCCGACGTTTAGCATAGTCCATGAACATATTGACGGACGTCTACCTGTTGCCCATTTCGATTTTTACCGATTGCGTCACCCGGATGAAGTCTTACAAATCGGATGGGAGGATTATCTGTACGGTCATTTTGTTCTCTTGGTGGAATGGGCAGATATGTTTTCCGGTTCACTCATGCCCGCCAATACCATACGTTTGCATATCGAGGACATCGGAACTCACTCAAGACGAGTGAAAGTTCAATCATCAACTAATACTTTTTGATGGAGGATTAAGGTTCTAGTGTGCACTGCTGTGCGTGTCAGTTGTTCCGATTTTTACGACTACGGGGGAATCGCCTGTATTACGGATACTCACTCCGTTCAATCCCGGTTTGACGGATGGCAGAGCTTCGCCTACAAGCATATCTCCCAGCCACACATAGAATCCGCCCGGTAAACCTTGATCAGCATTACCGGGTATCCATGCCACCCGTACTGCTTCCTTATTCTGAGACATATCTGCCGAGTACACGATGCTATCCCCCCACTTCAGGTAACTCTCCGTAATAGTTAAGGTACCGCTGACTGCGGAACCGCCTCCCAGCTGAAGTTCCACTCCCTTATCGGTTACCCAGCCGCCATTGGCTCCGTCTCCTACAGAAGCTGACAAGGTAAAAGAAAATCCCTTAGTTAAATCCGTTTTCGGCGGCCAAGGCGCTACAATTTTTTTACCCGGTGCCACTGTCAGGGAATCACCCGCTAACTCTACCCCTTCTTTCTCCGTGGCGGTTTCAAAGAGTTTGCCGGCCAGTATATTGAATTCTTCCGCAGTTTTGCGAGGTAACCCGGCGGTGCGTCCGCCTATTCCCAGTGCCTGTGCTACGCGTCCCGCAATCAATAAATCTCCGTGCGGATTCGGATGTAACCCGTCCCCTACATAAAATCCGGGTACACCCATTCCCGGTTTCTCCGTATTGGCTACATCAATCAATCCCTTATTGACATCCACCGGTATTACCTTCTTACTCTTCGCCCATTGCATGAATTTTTTGTTATAATTATCCATAACGACGGCGTAATCTTCAGCACGATTGTTATTCGATGTTTTGCCCCATGTCGGGATGGCAAGCACGACGATGCGAGCTTTTTTATTTGCCTTGCGTATAGAATCTACTATCACACTCATATCGCCCTTCTTCTTGTCCAACAATGCCTTCTCCGCTTCCTGAACATGCTTCCCTATCCCGTCAGCACCGTGATCACTCAACAAGTCATTCGTCCCCAGAAGAATAAAATAGGTATCCGGCGCGTCTCCCTCTATCTGTCGCAAGCCAGTGTACGCTTTGTCTAATTTCAGCCAATCCTGAATATCTGTTCCGTCTAACCGCTTGGATACATGGTTTCTACCGGACGTTTCGTACGCGCGCTGAGAACTCATAGCGGCATGTTTGTTATTGAATTCTTTGCCGAAATAGGTTATTCCGGGCTCCACCCCTCCCTTCCCGGTATTGCCGGTTTCCACTCCCACAACCTCAAATTCTATCCCATTGTCAACCAATATTTTATGCAATGCCCAGCGGTACGACGGCGTTCCGTACCCATGTGTTATCGAATCTCCGATAAAAACAATGCGTCCTAAATCTTTTATTTCAGGCTTTTTTAGCGATACCTTTTTATGAGCCCCCAAGCACAATCCCGACATCACAAATGCCGCCGACATAACTTTACACCAAGTTTTCATGCGCACCATAATACCCCTGAAAATACCGCGGCGCAAGGAAAAAAGAAGACCATCGAGCGAGAACCGCATCTGTCCCGGGAAAAATATGAGTTTCGAAGTAGAGGCGGTGACTTTGATGCAGGAAGACGCGGGGGGAGAGCAAGTACGAAGTGAGAGAGACAGGCGCGACGGGGTTGCGCAGACGATGAGGCGGGAAACAAAGCCGCAGGGTATCGCATGTGCCGGAAGGGACTTCACGCAGAGGGCCGCACTTGTACCGGTAAAATACCTTCACTCAGGTGGATGAGCAATTGCGTACCGGACGGGGCATCCGCGGCTCGACGTAACAGAGTACCATCCTCGCGTCGCACCAACGCAAAACCACGTCGTAGAGCATTTTGGGGAGAAGCGGCTACCAATTGCTCCTCGCGTACCCGTAAACCGGCTCTGTACCGCTCTAACCGGGCACGGGCGCCGGTTTGCAAAGCATGCTCCGCAGATTGCAAACGTAAGACGGCACGGGCGAGCTCCGCCTGCAGACGCATAGGTTGCAACCGCGCGGCGCAGACGTCTATGTGTTGGGTAGCTGTCTGTAATTTTCGGTGACAAGTCGTTAAAAGTTCATCCTCAAGCACATCCATACGTTGAACAAATGGTGCCAAAAGTTCGGATGGGCGGCACAGTTTGCTCCGTTCCGCGGCCAAGAGTCTGAGGCGCGCGTTTTCTGCAGCTCGGGCAAGATGTTTTCGCAGGGTGAGGGCAAAACCGTCGAGTGTAGTTCCGAGGGTAGCGGCATCCGGTGTCGTCAATTCAATGGCAGCAGTAGGCGTCGGTGCGCGTAAGTCAGCTGCAAAATCCGCTATCGTAAAATCGGTTTCGTGTCCCACTGCTGAAACAACCGGTATCTTACTCGCTGCGATAGCCCGTGCCAATACTTCTTCGTTGAAACACCACAGGTCTTCCGAAGAACCCCCACCACGCGCCAATATCACAAAATCAACTTTCGGCAAACCATATTGTTCCGGGGTACTCCACATATTGACCGCAGCGGCTAAACCGAGCTCGGCTCCCTTCCCCTGTACCTGTACGGGTAACAGGTACGCACGTATCCACGGCGCCCTCTGCGTTAACCGATGTCGCATATCCTGTATGACAGCCCCCGTAGGGGATGTAATCAACCCGATGCTTTCCGGATAGCGCGGCAACGGACGCTTTCGTTCCGCAGCAAAGAGCCCTTCGGCTTCGAGTCGGCGCTTCATCTCTTCAAATTGCTGCTGCAGGGAACCGACTCCTGCTTCACGTACTTTTTCGACGGTGAATTGCAGAGCTCCGCGTGCTTCCCAGACAGTGGCTCGCCCCGTAAGTTCCGCGCGTAAACCTTCCCGCAGTTGCACCCGACACGACATCGCCTGAAAACGATAAAAAACACAGGCAAGCTGTGCGGATTCATCCTTGAGTGTAAAGTAGATATGCCCGCTGCTCGCTGTCTTACACGAGCCGACTTCACCGACTACACGGACAGCGCCGACTTCCCGCTCCACGGCTCCTTTCAGCCGCGCCAACAATTGCGTTACACTACAAACTTCTTCTTCTGTCATACCTTCGGATAATATCGTGAATTGGGGTCCTGCCACACGGGGTCGTAACCCTTTGCGTACGAAAAGAGGTCACGGTGCACATATACGTAGAGTTGCTCCCCATCTTTCAGGGTAACTCGCTGATTAACAGCCGCGTTCAAGGCACGCGTTATTTTCTGCATCATTTTAAGCGTGAGTCGTCGCCCCTTACGCGCGCGTTGCACTTGTTTGTGGGTGAGCTGCTCTTCCTCACCGACGGCTTCCGTTAAATCGTGATTATCTACGTGCCACAAATTCATCAGCGTATCCACTCTCTGAAGTCCGTATTCCCGTACGTCCGTGTGCTCATCTTTCATCATTTCAAAATCCGGGTATGTGTCTTACCATAAATCCGGAACACTGCCGCGAAGTCGTATACCAACGCGGTCCTACTCCCCGTCCGCTCCCGGATGTATCAAAGCGTGCCCCGGCTATCATCATGAATACATGCCCGCTCTTCGCGTATACGGTCAACCATCTCCCGTACCCGGGACGCCCCCAACGTAAAAAATCTCCCGAAACGGGGTGTGCTCCCTTTTTGAGCATACCCGCTTCCCGCAATACAAAGGCGACCGACCCGGAGCAGTCATACCCTACATCGTGGTGTTTTCCGTGTCCGCCGCCCCGCCTATACGGCCTCCCTACTATCTTGTTCGCAGCCGCTACCGCTCGTTTAATCCGCGCCGGCGCCGCAGCGGGTGCCACCGCTCTCCCCCTGACCAAAAATACCGTATACCCCTTGCGATACACATACTTCGGTGTATACAACGGTGCCTCTACCTGATTCGGCTGCTGTTGACAACTCGCCAACAACACGAGAATTACCATCACTATGTAAGACTTCCAACCCTTCATCAGATCGATTATACCGGATCACTCCCGAAATGCAAGACTGAACCGATGAATCCGCATCTGTTCCGATAAGAATGACAGCCTTGCGCTAAGCGGAGACTTCGTTGCCGGGAAACATGGGGGAGATGAAGTACGAAGGACGATGAACGAAGTACGAAGTCAAACAGTTAGGCGCAAGGGGTTGCGCGGGTGGCGAAGCGGAAAAGTCGCAAGGAGAGTAAACCGAGATCTCCGCAAGGTCGATATCCCTGTGGTACGAGCAATGCTAGGGAACTGCACAGATGCGGCATTGCTGCAATTAAAATTTTTTGGGACGGAGTTTTTTCTTGACGTATGCACCGGTGAAGAATACAATCCAGAAGAAGCGAGGTAACTATGTGTTTGATGTATGATTATATCACGACAGAGTAGGTGCCCGCGATTATGCGTTATAGAAATATGAAAGTATCACATATCATCATCGGAACCGGTGCGTCACTCATTTTGTTTGCTGCCGGTGTATACACAGAATCTGAGTTTTCGATCCTTAAGAAGTTAGGTCTTTCTTCCCCGGACGTACAGGATGCGAAAGAAATTGCGGCAATTAGTGAAGGTGTGAAGACTTTACTTGCACGTCAGGATGCAGCGCAGAAAACTGCTCAACAAACGTGCGAGCTTGCCGCAGATATAAAGAACGCACAGGCGAACCTAGAGACGCTCCGCAGTGAAACAGGGCAGGCACTTCGGGGAATACAGGAGCAACAGCAGGAAACTCTGAACAAAGTACGGTCGGTAATTGATATCTCCGGTGAGAACGAGCAGCGGAGATCAGCGATGGACGGCAAGATAGCACAAGTAGAGCAGCAGATAAGAAACTTACTCGGTCGCCAGCAGGCAGTGCAGAAGGCTGCTCAGACGGCATACAAGCTGGCACAGGATGCTGAACAAAAGGGGGATATAGAAGCCGCGGAGCGGTACGTACTTAATGCAATTAACCACGATGCTTCCGATATCGAGTATTACAGGTACTTGGCGAGTCTGACACAGAAGATAGGCGATGTAGATGAGCTTGATCGTCTACAGGGGATGCTAGAACTTGCGTACTACCGAACGGATGCGTCAAATGTAAAGACAGTGGATGAGCTTATTAAGGCAGTGGAAGATCGCAGGGGAGCCCTCATAGCGAAAGCACAAACGCAACAGGATGCGGAGGATCAGCAGAGTGAGCAGGTGACATCGGAGGCAGATGAGATAGTGCAGAATTGTGAAAACTTGCATCAGAATACGCAAAATGTACTCAGACGAGCGAGCGACAATCTGGAAAGGATACTTACAGACGATGCCGAGGCAGCAATGCATGTCGTTTTGACTTCCCTTCAGGCAGCAAACGGATTTATCAGAGGAAGGATTGCGTTGGACCTGAGCGAACTGAGTGATGAGCAGCGTGACCGCGTAGAAAATGATTTGAAGGATGACATAAAAACGCTCGGTCAACTCCAAACAAAATTGGGCGAGGCGCGGGCGAGCATGGCTGTTGCTATCTACAATACGGAGAGTCAACGCAACAGATGGAGCAGTGTTCCGTGGAGCTCTCAGGAAGAAGCTTATTTGGCTGCCATGAAATACGAAGGCCTTGATTACAGGACCCAGAGCGAATTTGTAGACAATGCACCGACGTCTGCATTACCTGATTCTAAGAGTCGGGGTCCGATAACGAATAGGATTATATCAAAAAACAAATTAATGAAGAAGCTGTCTCTGTTGATAAATTATGCCGGCGGAGCGTGTGATGAACTGCAGAAGGTAGCGGAAAATTTGAGAGACGAAATAACAAGGGACTCTCTGGTACGCGTCAAGGAGTACCAAAAATGGGCTGTCAAGATGAGTAGCGAAGCATGGGAGCTTGTGGAAAAAGACAGCGATGAGACAGGAGCTATGCATGCCATTCAATGGAAGCTACGCTGGATTGATCCGGCATTATTGAAGACGGAAGCACAGAACATTTACCAAAGTGCCCTAGAAAAGTGTAAGAAGGAACTAAAAGGGCGGAAACTCTTTGAAGCAGAAAAAATGATTTTTGAAACTGAGAAAAAGCTGATAGACGAATTCTGAGTATGATGAAGTATTTCATACATGCGTTGGTTACTGCCGGTTGTGCGGCAGGTTTTTCTGCAGCGCAGGATGGGACGGATAGTGAACTCTTTCTTCGAGCCGAACACCACGTACCCGCCGCTGTTGCGGGTGCAGCTGCGTATCTTTTGCCGGACGCAGAAGCAACTGTGGCTCTGAGCAAAATGCACGACCCGAGGATGCGCGGGGTCATAGGCGAGAGTGTTGCTGAGCGTGCTGCCTTGCGCTATTTGAATCAGAATGGAGGCACCTCGTGGCGTGCTGTTACCCCGCGCGTCGGTCCTCAGGGTTTGGACCACGTGTTCATGAAATTTGACAGACAGGGGCGTCCTTATGCCTTGATGGTGGGAGAGACGAAGTTCGGGACGAGTCGACTTTCACAGCATACAAAGGACGGTGCGCAAATGAGCAGCACATGGATAAATAAGCGATTGATTGCCATGGGAAACAGGTATCTGGAAGCGAGTGGCTCCGGAGGGATCACCTGCTCTGCGCGTCCCCCGCTGAAGGTACGCCATACATTCAGTGTGCGGCTGCGGGATGGGAGTGTAGTCGAATTTTGGCGGAATAGTGCGTCAGATACGTGGAAATTTTCAGGCAGTAAAGATGAACTGGCAGAAGCACAGAAGCTGGCGGGGGCGTACGGGAAATTACTGAACGGTGCGGGTAACGGTGCAATCACTTATCGCTCAAAGGTTTTTCGCGTGGAAATGAAGGGGAAGGACCTTTGCCTGTCTGTTTCCGATCCGACCGCTAACCGAACCTTGCCGGATGAAGGTAGGATTTTTAAGAATGCGGTGGGGAAGGGTGGAAAATTAACCGAATCCGCTGAGCGCGAAATAGCTAGAGACCTACAGGGCAAGATGAACATGTCTGAAAAAGAGGCACTGGCATGCGCAAAGAAAATCGGGAGACAGACGACGGAAAACCTTGCGTCGACGAGACAGCTTCTCGGGAAAGCAATTGGGGGTAGCGCGGCTGCCGGTACAGTTGGTGCCGCATTAGATGCATTGCTTCAATACGTTGCTACAGACGATGTTGACTGGTCGCGCACAGCTATTTCAGGCGGGGTTATAGCAGCAGGTACCCTAGCACCCTACGCGCTTCAGTATTTACGCGGAACTCGAATGCTCTCCCCTTTCGGTTCTGCATCATCGCTGCTAGGTAAGGCAGGACGCTTTTTTGCCAAATCGATTCCCGGCTATGCATTAGTTGATATCGGCATCAGTGCCGTAAATGCGCTTGCGGGGAACGGATCGTGGTATGATGTCGGAGAGTCGGCAATTATCGGTGCGTCAGGCATCGGTGCGTCGGCACTCGTGATGGCGGTTCCCGGATGGATGGGCGCTACAGCGGGCACAGGTGCAGCTATTTCATCCCTGTCCGGCGCTGCCGCAACCAACGCGACATTGGCATGGTTGGGAGGAGGGACTGTTGCTAGTGGCGGCGGCGGTATGGCTATCGGTGCGGCTGTAGCCGGCGGTATCGTTGTTATTGCTGTTGTCGGTGTGGGAGCTGTATGCTATTTCATAAAGGATTGGCGCGAAAATGTACACCTGAGGGAATATAACAGAGAAATGTTTGATTACTACAGCAAGGATAAGACATGGGATAAAATCCTCGGAATAGATGCCATGGGAAGATTAATGCTCCCATGAACGCACCGCTGCGTGTACGTGGTACGACGCAATTTCACAGCGTGACTGACTTCGCGGTCTTGCGCCGCGGGACTCACTTCTGTGCGATTTTTATAGAGACGACCGGTCGGACAGGGAAGAAATTATGCTCTTGTTGGATGTAGTAGTGGTTGATGGTGATGAGGACAGCATCGCCCGGTTTGAGTTGGGAGATAAATTGGGCGACTTGAGCATCCTGTCCCGGAATATCACGGCGGACATCAACCATAGCTGTGTCGCCTTCGTTCATTTTATCGTCGCCGTATTGACCGATTTTTTGGTAACGTACGTTACGCAGGACACGGAAATGAGCTAAGGAGGAAGCATGGTCACAGCGGTCCGGGCAAAGAGCGGTCATGTGGCGGCATGGGTGGAAATGGGTACCCTCATACAGAGCGAGGACGGTATTGGAAGCGAGTAAATCCGCTTTTTCCGGTAAGGGAGCGGCAGATGCCAGCAGAGCTGATAGCAGAGAAACGGTGAGAATCGATTTCATAAGGGATATGGGGTTAGATGGTAAGGTTTTTTTGGGTGGGAGGCAAGATTATTGGGAATCAGAAGAATCCGGGAGAGACTTTTTTTCTGAGGGTGGGAAGAATTTACGCAGACAAGCCTTAGCGAGCTTGTTGCGGTGTGCGGCAGATTTACGAAGCCACGATTCAGCTTCGTTCAGGTCTTTGCTCACGCCGAGACCTTTCAGGTAGCAGAGACCGAGGTTACACTGAGCTAAGGCATTACCTCTTTTAGCAGATTTGATATACCACTCGACAGCTTTTTCGATGTCCTTTTCTCCTCCGATACCATTGGCGAGACAGACCCCGAGATTGCACTGCGCATTAGGATCATCCAGTTCGGAAGCTTTTTCATACCAACGAACAGCTTCTTCCGGATTTTTTTCACGACCTATTCCGCATTCGAAACAGACTCCGAGATTAAATTGAGCCGGTGCTAGGTCTTGATTGGCAGCTAATTCAAAATTATCCGCGGCTGCATTATCGTCTTGGGTGACACCGCGACCGAGATAGTAACAGAGTCCAAGAGAGCGTTGAGCCGGGGCAAATCCCTGTTCAGCAGATTCACGAAAACATTTGGCGGCTTCGTCATAATTTTTGGGGACACCTTTACCTCGGTAGTAGCAAGTTCCGAGACGCCACTGAGCCCAAGCGTAACCTTGTTCAGCTGCTTCACTGTACCATTTGACAGCTACTTCTTCATCTTTAGCGGTACCTAAACCGAATTCGTAATGCCAACCGAGAGCACATTGAGCTTGTGCATGACCTTGAATAGCAGCCTTTTTGTACCAAGAAATCGCTTGAGCATCGTCTTCCGGTCTATCAATTCCGAAGTCATAGAAACGGCCGAGGAGAGCCTGAGCATCCGGGTCATTTTCATCTTCTGCCAGTCGCTCTGTATCACTGCGTAACCTCCGCTCACGCTCCTGAGCATTAGCTTTATGTAACCACTCAAGTGCTTCCTGATCATTTTTGAGGACACCCCAACCGGAGCCATAACACAGACCGAGAGAACGCATAGCAGGGATATGCCTTTGTTCGGCGGCTTTACGAAACCACTTAACCGCTTCAACGTCATCCCGTGGAATTCCTTTACCCTGATGATAGCACCAACCGAGACGCCATTGGGCCTCCGTATACCCCTGTTCAGCAGCCTTTCGGAACCAAGCAACCGCCGTACTTTCATCCTGAGTGACTCCCGTACCGGAAGCATAGCACCACCCGAGGGAAGTTTGAGCGGCGAGGAAGCCTTGTTCAGCAGCTTTGCTGAACCACTTAAAGGCTTCGGCAGCATTTTTATCGACACCTACTCCCCAGAGATAGCACCTCGCAAGTTCATTTTGTGCCCAAGCGAGACCTCGTTCAGCAGCTTTACGATAAAAAGAAAGGTCTCTTGAAACATCTCGGTTCAAACCAACAGCGTCCTCGTAATGGATACCGAGGATCGTCTGCAACTCCGTACCGGTAGCGGCACTTTCAGGAGTTTTAGCGGCGAGGAGTACAGGAAGCTGAGATATTCCGAGACAGAGTAGAAAAAAATGCGTAAATAATTTCATAGGATGAGGGGGTAAGAGATCAACGACCTAAGCGGAGTAAAGCATCTTTTGCATGTGGATGATTATTTTTTTGGGCTTTACGGAACCAAAAAGCAGCAGAAGCGTCATTCGGAGTTACACCGGTACCCTCGGCATAACACGTACCGAGGAAGAATTGAGCCGGTGTATAACCCTGCAAAGCAGCAGGTTGCAAGTATTTGACAGCCTGTGCAGAATCTTTATCCACGCCGAAACCAAGAGCGTAGCAGACGCCCAAATTGAATTGAGCCGGCGGAAAATCCTGTTGAGCGGCGAGACGGAACCAGCGAACAGCCTCAACCGGGTCCTTAGAGACGCCCATGCCCTCGGCATAGCATGTACCAAGCTCTACCTGAGCCGGGGCATACAGACGGAGAGCAGCACGGTGAAAAAAGTCCAGTGCCAAGCGTCTGTTATTGGATATACGTAAGTTCCCCTTGTAGTAGAGACCAAGTCGATAGAGAGCCGGGACGTAATTATGGGAAGCAGCCTTTTCGTAGTAAGACACAGCTTCGTGGGGATCCGTCTCCACACCGATACCCCGCTCATAGCAAAGACCGAGACGATAGAGAGCCGGCGCGTAATTACGGGAAGCAGCATCGTTGTAATAGTCCGCGGCTTTTTGGGCATCTTGCACCACACCGATACCCTGTTCATAGCAAAGACCGAGACGATAGAAGGCAGGTGCATAATCATGGGAAGCAGCCTTTTTGTAACAAGCCACAGCTTCGCGGGGATCCTTCTCTACACCGATTCCGTGTTCGTAGTAGGTGCCGAAATGGAGTATGGTCGGTGCGTATGCATGATCTTCATCTTCGGCATTTCGATACCACTTAATTGCATCAGCCCACCCTAAAGCACGCGCTTTACCGGCGTGTGCAGGTGTGCCATCACTGAAACAAACACCGAGTATGTACTGAGCAGGGAGATGCCCCTTATCGGCTGCTACGCGGAGCATGGAGACAGCTTCATTGATATCCGTAGGTACACCGCGCCCCTGTAAGTAGCACATACCGAGGATAAAGTTGACCACCGGGACGAGTTTTCCCCCTTCGGCTGCCCGTCGGAAGAGAGGAGCGAGTTCGGCGACATCGTCGTCAACTCCTGCGGAGCGGCATAAACCGAGTTCGTATTGAGCCAAGGAGTAACCTTTACATTTGGTTTGAAATTGCTGCCTAGCAGACGCGTCGTTTTTGCTTACACCGAAGCCCGTAGCATGACATACCCCGAGGATATACTGCGCTGCCGGGAGACCGTGCGCTGCCGCTTTACGGAAGAGTGCGACAGCTTCGGAAGCATTTTCACTTACACCTGCCCCGGAGCAATAACACATACCGAGGGCAAATTGAGCGGGTGCGAGTTCCCGGGGAGCGGCAGATTCCTGTGCAGCTGCATCGCGAAAGAGGGAAGCCGCCTTATCAAAGTCTTGTTCTACCCCCTTTCCCTGTACATAACAAACACCGAGACGCATGCGGGCGGAAGCAAGTCCTTGCTCGGCTGCTTTACGTAACCACTTTACTGCCTCACTTTCATCGCGATCTACTCCTTCACCCCGCAGATAGTACGTACCTAGGATGAACTGAGCTTCGGCATGTCCCTCTGCCGCCATGGTGCGGAACCAATCAACATCATAAGCACAGAACTCATGTGCCGGCTCGGAGAATCTATCCTCTAAATCGTTATAAATTTGTTGGCATCCTAGTATGGGATCATCCGTGTTAGTCGGAGAGTCAACTGTCTGCGCTAGGGCAGAGGTGAAGCAAAAGCACAGTATCAGTAAAATTTCGGCACACTGCGATGCATATCCTAATCTGTAGTATCTCATCGTTTTTCCCATTGTCATCGATTTATAACGCTCGTGCATAAAGATATATGTTTGCTAGTCTTTAAGACTCAGTAATCCGAAAAGTGATTTAAGAAAGAGGTAACCACCATACAAAACTGCACCGTAAAAGACCCTATACGTGCCACCATTTGAGGCAGCTTCATATCCGATATAGGTCACGATAAGACCGCCTGCTGCCCACACGATGCCCCATGCTATACCTTTGTTGTATTCGTGCTTAATCGCAGACATAGTACCGGTTACTATCTCGTTTGCTACTTGAGGGTCTGCTCCTTGCCCGACGAGGACAGCGACGACTTGGGAAACGCTCATTTTTTGTTCGATGAGCATATCGGTTACATCTTTGAATAGGGCATCTATTTCCGCCTGTGTCGGCTGCGCATCTTCGCTCTGCAGAGATTGGTCCGGCAGGTTAGTTTGCGGAGGAGGGGGTGGGGGTGGTAGTGTGCTCATATCGTATTATCTGTGAGTTAAGATTCGATCGGTTGTCGGATTCGATGATGTTGATTTTTTTGAACAAACAATGAGGGAACACACCACAGAAGTCAAAGAAAATCTCCGAGAAATTGTGCACGCACTTTCCTTTCTCCGTGGGGACATCTTTGTTTTTTGTTTCATTGTTGTGAGTGGATGTATGTTCAAGGAGTAAGTATATCTCATTTTTGAAGAAATGTCAAGAGATAGAACTGAACCGCAGTCCTGCCGCCCCGCCCCAATGCCCACCGCACCCGCCTCCCCTCCGCATTTTTGATTTTTGATTTTAGATTTTTGATTGAAGAATAATGCGCG
>CAZJIH010000046.1:0-16228 GCA_964545935.1 uncultured Akkermansia sp.
CTGTTAATAGATAAAGATTTGAAGAAAAAAGATTTACAGGCTATGGCTGGAATAAGTGCCGCCTCTATAACAAAATTAGGAAAGAACGAAAATGTAAATACTGAAATCTTAGAAAAAATATGCGTTGCGCTAAACTGTGAATTTTCAGACATCATGGAACTGACAAAGGACGAAGCGAAGCAGGAGGATGATGTGTTAAATGAATAAATATACACCGCACCAATCAAGATATTTTGCAGAGCAGATTATGTTGCAGCGGCCGCAGTCCTCAATAGACGGCTTGATGTCTGCCATGTCCGGTGTGAAAGTCGATTTGAACCCACACCAGGTAGATGCTGCTCTTTTTGCCGTAAAATCTCCTCTTAGCACAGGAGTCCTGCTTGCTGACGAGGTTGGACTCGGAAAAACGATAGAGGCCGGTCTTGTGCTTGCACAGTGTTGGGCGGAACGCAGAAGGCATATCCTGCTGATTGTGCCTGCTGCCCTAAGAACACAATGGAGATCAGAACTCCTCGAAAAATTTTACATAGACTCCGTATTGATGGAGTCCGCCGTATATAACAAACTTCGCAAAGAGGGAGAGACAAACCCATTCGACGTCAGAGATCGGGTTGTGATCTGTTCCTATCAGTTCGCTTCAAAAAAGGCGATTGACCTACAGCTTGTTCCGTGGGATCTCGTTATCATGGATGAGGCACACCGCTTGCGGAATGTGTATAAGTCAAATAATGTCATGGGGAGAAAGCTGAAGAGGGTTCTGGCCGGCAGAAAGAAGCTGTTATTGACGGCTACCCCTTTGCAGAATAATTTGATGGAACTTTATGGTCTGGCAAGCATCATAGACGATCAGGTGTTCGGAGATGATAAAACTTTCCGAGAGATGTATGTCTCGGTTGCCAATACTGATTTGAGAAATCAAAATTTGAAGAAGCGTCTCGCTCCGCTTTGCCAGCGAACTCTTCGCAAACAGGTCTCCGAGTATGTGAGATATACGGGTCGTCACGCGATTCTTCGCGAGTACACACCTACGAAAGACGAAGAAAAAC
Organism: uncultured Akkermansia sp.; assembly: GCA_964545935.1. Taxonomy (GTDB): domain Bacteria; phylum Verrucomicrobiota; class Verrucomicrobiia; order Verrucomicrobiales; family Akkermansiaceae; genus Akkermansia. Next base: position 1,047 of record CAZJIH010000046.1, read on the forward strand.
TGTATAACGATGTGTCCGAATATCTACAGACGGATAAGCTATATGCGCTCCCGGATGGACAGCGGGCACTTATCACAATGGTATTACGCAAATTGCTGGCGTCTTCTTCGTTTGCCATTGCCGGTACGCTCCATTCGCTTATCGACCGACTCAACGGTTTGCTCGACGGGCTTGAAGCGGGGCTTGTCTTGGACGACTATGACGGCTTGGACGAACTAATAGACGAAGCGTCCGATGATGGGGATGGCGACTCTGCCGCTGCCGAGGATAGCTCCGACATCGACCCTATGCGTGACCGGGCGGGTATAGAATCGGAGCTGGAAAAGCTAAAACAGTTTGAGAAACTTGCGTCCGGGATACAGACAAATTCCAAAGGGGATGATTTGATTCTTGCATTGGAGCAAGGTTTTGCAAAAACAGAGGAACTCGGCGGTCAACGAAAAGCTGTCATCTTTACGGAATCCAGAAGAACTCAGGAATACCTGTTTAACCTTCTGTCGCACAACGGATATGAAGGTCAAATCGTATTCTTGAATGGAACAAACAGCGATGTAATATCCAAGAAGATATGTGCTGATTGGAAAGAACGTCATAAAAATGACGGTCAAATTTCTGACTCGAACCCGGCAAATATGAAAGCTGCCATTGTCGAGGAGTTCCGTGACCGGGCAAGTATTCTGATTGGGACGGAGGCTGCCGCAGAGGGAATTAACCTGCAATTTTGCAGCTTGGTTGTTAATTATGACCTCCCTTGGAATCCACAGCGCATTGAGCAGCGTATAGGACGTTGCCATAGATACGGGCAAAAAAACGATGTCGTAGTGATTAATTTCCTGAATATGAATAACGCGGCTGACAAGCGTGTCTACGATCTGCTTAATCAAAAATTCCGGTTGTTTAACGGTTTATTCGGTTCATCGGATGAGGTTCTCGGTTCTCTGGAATCCGGCGTGGACTTTGAAAAACGAATCGCCGCGATTTATCAGAAGTGCAAAACAGCTGAAGAAATCCAACGTGAATTTGATGCCCTGCAGGAAGAGCTCTCTGATGAAATTGAGGACAAAATGGCGAACGCTAGACGATCCATCCTTGAAAACTTTGATGAAGAGGTTGCCGCGAGACTCAAGTCCTGTCAGGATGACACTGTAGCCAGACTCGACAAATTTTCACAATGGATTTATTACTTTTTCCTAGCTCACGGTGCGGAGCACATTAAGCCGCTCTCGCAGTGGCGGTTTCAGTATGAGGATGGTAATGAAAAAAGAACCTATAACCTTAAATGGAAAGATGCCGAAGAAGAAGGTGATATTTTCCTCCGTCGCGAGAATCCGTTGTATGATTCTTGGTTAAAGGAAAGCATGTCGGTCGAACTCTCGCCTGCCGCCATTCGCTTCAAGCATACGAATTCGGAAAGGAACATTTCCTTCTTTAACACGAACCCGGGCATTAAAGGCGTGCTGTCAATTGATAAGTTGACCTACGATGGTCTCAGCCGCGAAGAACATCTCGTTTTCTCTGTTATTACCGAAGACGGCACAGAAATGGATGATGATATCATTAACAGTATGCTCGGCTTGTCGGCAGAAATCATCGGTGAATGCCCTGATGAATCGCCTGAACTGATTCGGCTGCGTGACCAGCGGCTCGGAGCGCGACAAGAACATATTGAGGAGACAAATAAGCAGTTTTATTTGGCTGAGTGCGATAAACTGGATGCCTACAGCGATGACTTAAAAGAGGGACTCCAGCGCAAGCGAAAAGAGTTAGATAAGCAAATAAAGGAAAAGGAAAAAGAATGCCGAGCAAGCACGCATCTCCCCCTGAACCAGATTGTTGCCATGAAAGATGAAATCAACAAACTGAAGGATAAACGCAAAAAGCTACAGCGTGATATCTACCGGCAGGAGGATGAAATTGATACGAAGAGGGATCAGCTTCAAGAGGAAATCCGTCAGAAACTGAACGGAAAAACGGAAACCGCACATATTATGACTATATCTTTCGAGATCGCTTAGGGAGGAACACATTATGCAACGACTGGAACTTACATGGGTTGGCAAGGGAGAGGAGCCCGCAGTGGAACCCCGAATCCTGCTCCACGACCCGTCCAAGGATTATGGGGATCCGAACTCCGAAAATATGCTGATTCACGGGGACAATCTCCTCGCGCTGAAAGCACTCGAGCAAAATTTCGCGGGAAAGGTGAAGTGTATCTATATCGACCCGCCTTACAACACGGGGGCGGCATTCGAATATTATGATGACAATAAGGAGCATTCGATATGGCTTAATCTAATGAGTGCAAGAATCAAACTCCTTTGGAATTTGTTGACTGACGATGGTCTTTTGGCAATTCAAATTGATGATAACGAATTTGCTCATCTTTTCTTGCTTATGTGTGAAATATGCGGGATGAGAAATATAAAGACTATATGTGTTAAGATGAGTGAACCCACGGGTGTAAAAATGGCTTCTGTGAATAAAACGGGTTCAATTCCAAAATTAAAAGAGTATATCGTACTTGCAAAGAAAAACGGAATAAGGAATCTTAACATAGAAAAAATTCCTAAAAGCGGATGGGACAATGAATATAAAACTTTTTGCTCAAACATCTCCGATGATGAACTTGAACGTGTGAAAGAAATACTTAATGATGAAGAACGTACACAGGATGATATTGCGTATGTAGATCATGTTGTGAAAAATATTGAGTTCGATAATGTCAAGGATGCAGCGAGGAAACGCGGCGAAACAGCTGATGAATCATGGTGTTTCAAAAACGCAAACAGAATCGTACAGTTCGCCACGTTAACTGGTGGCGCGAGGAATATAGCTATCGAAAAAAAAAGCAATTATGACGTAGCTCCTTCTGTTTATTCCATTCAAACGGGGCAGAAGAAAATGTATTTAATCCGAGGGGATTTTAATACTGAAACCAAATTGTCCAGATGCAAACTGTTATTTGCTGATCAGTATTTGACTGTGAATCCCGGTGATTTATGGACTGATATTAAAACAACAGGGCTTGATAATGAGGGGACTGTTGATTTTAAGAACGGGAAAAAACCCGAACGGCTTATATATCGAATTATACGAATGAACACCCAACTTGGGGATATTGTATTAGATTCTTTTCTTGGATCCGGCACAACTGCCGCAGTAGCTCACAAAATGGGCAGACGATGGATTGGTATAGAACTCGGAGAGCATTGTTACACGCATTGCAAGCCTCGCTTGGATAGGGTCATTGATGGCGAGCAAGGGGGCATATCAAAGGCAGTCAATTGGCACGGTGGCGGCGGATATAAGTTTTATGAACTGGCTCCTTCCTTGATTGAGAAAGACAAGTACGGCATTTCCATCATATCTTCTCAGTATAATGCCACGATGCTGATTGCTGCCGTTGCGAAGCTAAACGGGTACTTCTTCGCCCCGGATCCTGATGTGTTTTGGAAACAGGGTTACAGTCAGGAAAACAGCTACATCTACGTCACGACAAGTTATCTGGATGCGAAGATGCTGGACGGCATTTCCGCAGACATTTCCCCGATGGAGCGGTTGCTGATTTGCGCGCCGGCTTTTGACGTCGGTCTCAACAAGAGATACGAAAATATTCAGATAAAGAAAATTCCGCAGTCCGTACTGGACAAATGCGAATACGGCGTGGACAACTACAACCTGAACATTGTGGATATTCCCGATGTAGATGAGGAGGAATGCGAAGATGATTAAAGAATCGTACACAAGCCGGTTTTACAGCCAGCATGCCAAATATATCTCGGGTGCGCTGGCTCTCCGTCCGCCGCAGGAGGAGAGTCTTAACTACTTTGCCCGCCTGTGTGATATCATCCGTATGAAAAAGAACCCGACCACGGATGAGGACATCATAGCACAGTTTTCCGCAGAGTATGCAGCGCAGCCTACGTTGGAGAAAAAGGAAAAATTTCTGCGCGACAGGGCTTCGCAAATCGCGGCTGATTTTTATAAGGGTGACCTTGCGGCGGTTAGCGAGCATTGGGGAACACTCAGCTCCTTTGAGCGTGACTTTCCATCCGTGTGCTTTGCACTTGCCACAGGTATCGGGAAGACGCGTCTCATGGGGGCCTGCATTGCCTATCTCCGTTATGAAAAGGGCATTCGGAACTTTTTTGTTATGGCTCCGAATCTGACCATCTACGGGAAACTACGCAATGATTTAGGGAATGTGTCCAGCCCGAAGTATGTGTTCCACGGGCTTGATCTGTTTGTGGAGCCACCCCGCATTATTGACGGAGATAATTATAACGACTTTCGCCAGACCGTGTTCGGCATAAATGACGTAGTAATCAATATATTCAATATCTCTAAGCTGAATTCAGACAGTAAGACAATCGGTGGAGCACCGGCGCGTATCAAGCGTTTGAGTGAGGTGCTTGGGGAGTCCTATTTTTCATATCTGCAGTCGCTGCCGGACCTGTGCATTTTTATGGACGAAAGCCACCATTACCACGCGGATAAGAGCTTCGATGTCATCAATGAGCTGCGTCCGATTCTCGGAGTGGAGCTGACCGCGACTCCACAGATACAGAAAGGTGCCAAGAAGATACCATTCAAGAATGTGATTTATGAATATTCTCTCGCGCACGCCTTGAATGATGGAAAATATGTGAAAGTTCCCACTGTCTTTACCCGAAAAGACTTCCGACCGGAGGAGTACACGCCGGAGCAGCTTGACCGTGAAAAGCTGAATGACGGTTTGCGTCTGCACGAAGATACCAAGAGCCGCCTAGAGGTTTACGCCCGAACTTTCGGAAAACCCATCGTAAAACCGTTTGTGCTTGTCGTGGCAAGAGACACCGAGCACTCAAAGGCAATCATGAGCTATATCAAATCTAAAGACTTCTTTAACGGATACTATGCGGATAAGGTTATGGAAATTAATTCCGCCCAGCGTGGCGCGGAAAAGGACGAAAATATCGAGCGTCTCCTCTCCTTGGAACGCCCCGAAAACAAGATAGAAATCGTCATCCATGTGAATATGCTGAAAGAGGGCTGGGATGTCACTAACCTTTATACGATCGTACCGCTCCGCGCCTCCGCGTCGGAAACACTGACGGAGCAAACTATCGGGAGAGGTCTACGTTTGCCCTACGGGGAACGCGCCGGTGAGGACGAAGTAGATCGTCTCTCCATTGTCAGTCACGATAAATACGAAGCAATTATAAAACTGGCCAATGATCCGAATTCTCTCGTGCGTAAGGTATATTACATCGATGATGCCGCACCGGAAACAGAGGGTCCGAAAGAAACGGTGGAGATGCCGTCTACCTACGATGTGCGGACATCCGATGCCGGTTTTGCAGACGAGTTGGCACTTACCATTTGTGAAACTGAGACACCTTACGACGCATCGGAACCCGAACATACCGCTGCCAACGAGCAGGCGAAGGAAGTCGCGCGTTTTGTTGTTTCCTACACATCTCGCACAATCACGGAGCTAAATCGTCAGGTCAGGTCATTTGATGCCGTCAAGGATCCGGAGACTCGCAATGTGGTGCAGCAAAGCGTTGTGGCAGAAACAATCCGGCAGTTTCCACAGATGGCTGCTCATCGTCAAGCCGTTGTGTCTGCGGTGGAAAAAGCGATTGACACCTGTGTCCAGGCGTTAACAGATTGTGTGATACCGATTCCGCAGGCGATCGTGCAGCCGTTTAATGAAGTCAAGCGTGGCTTTACTCCTTTTCAACTGAACACGGCGAATATGAACTGGCATCCGTCCGGGAAGGTAATGATAGGAACGGAGCTAAAGAAAGACGGCAAGGTTGTCGTGCAGAATCCTGAGTCCTCCTCTGCCACCCGAGTGGATTCTCCTGAAAATGAGATTATCCGCCATATCATTGTTCACGACAATGTAGATTACTCTTCCTGTGCGGATTTGCTGTATGCTCTTGTTGGTGAGGCAAAAGCGCATTTTCTCACCAACCTTTCTGAGGAGGATGCGATTGAGGTCATGTATCAGAGACAGTCCACGATAGCCGACATAATCTACTCGCAGATGATGCAGCATTTCTACACAGATGAAATAACATACCGTGCGACGGAGATGCGCCCGTTCTCCCGCATAGAAACAGGCTTTGGCGGGAAAATCAAGTCAGATGAGATATACGATCTCCACGCTAACATTCCTGCCGGGGAGGTGCGTTCCAAGGTATTCAAAGGCTTCAAGAAAGCTTGCCACACGCTCTACAAATTTGATAGCGACACGGAACGTCGCTTTGCCATTGTCTTGGAACACGACGCAAATGTCAAAAAGTGGATGCGTCCTTCCCCGAAACAGTTTAACATTTACTATGGTCTTGGCGGTACCAATCGCTATGAACCCGACTTTATCGTGGAAACCGAGAACGAAATTTTCATGGTGGAAACAAAAGCCGACATGGAGATGAACAGTCGTCCGGTACTGGAAAAAGCTCATGCCGCCCTTGTTTACTGCCGTGCCGTATCCGAATGGAACAGAGAGCACGGAGGAAAGCCGTGGGATTATGCCCTTATCTCTCATGAGGAAGTTAGGGCGCATTTTGGCTTTGATACTCTTATAAGCAACCGTTTCGACAACAAGCAGATAGAGCTTCAGTTTAATTAAATATCGGGAGGGTGACAAAATGGCAATCAATATAACACCAAAGTCTCTGGACACAGAACTGAGTGAGCTGATGCGTGACGTCGGCAGCGGTAGGGCACAATTGCCTGAGTTCCAGCGAAGCTGGACATGGGATGACGGAAGAATCAGGGGTATTCTCGCTAGCCTGTCCCAAGGCTACCCCATGGGTGCCATCATGAGTCTAGAATATGGAAATGAAAACGTAAGATTCAAATATCGTACTTTGGAAGGCGTTAAAGTACAGGGTGTTACACCGATTTATCTGATTCTGGATGGGCAGCAGCGTCTTACCTCCATGTATCGCGCAACGGTCTCAAAAGACCCGGTAGAGACAAAAACTGATAAGGGAAAAGAAATAAAGCGATACTACTATTTGGATATGAAGATGTGTCTGGATGAAAACCAAGATCGATATGATGCCGTGATCCCCGTACCGGAAGATCGCCGCATTAAAACTGACTTTGACAGGAAGGTCCACTTGGACTTATCTACTAGGGAGCTTGAATATAAGCAAGAGATGTTTCCCATCAACATTATTTTTGACAGCAATGCCAGAGAAGATTGGGCAGATGGATACAAGAAATATCACAATTACGAAGAGATTTATAGGGAGAGATATAAGCTGTTTCGTACAGATGTGATTGATGCGATCACAGGATATAAACTTCCGGTTATAACGCTTGGACGTGAAACTCCGCGCGAGGCTGTCTGCAAGGTATTTGAAAATGTAAACACCGGCGGGGTTTCTCTCACGGTGTTCGAATTGGTGACAGCCACATTTGCCACCTACGAATTTGACCTCCGCCATGATTGGGAATTATGCCGTAACATCATCCGGGGTAAGAATGAGTCGCTTAACACGGATGTTATGGAAGATGTGAATGAAACTGCCTTTTTGACAACGGTCACGCTGTACAGTACTTACTTTGCTGATACCATGACCACATGTAAAAAGAAAGATGTCCTTGCTCTCCCATTTGAGTCGTATCAGGCGAATAAGCAGGCAGTGCTGGAGGGTTACACGCTGGCGAGAAAGTTTCTGTTCAGTCAATATGTTTTCCGCAAGAGAGACCTGCCTTATACTACACAGCTGATCCCGCTGGCGGCCATCTGCGCCGTTATAGGAAAGCGTACTTTCAACCTTCCTCAGACGCAAAAAATTCTTGAACAGTGGTATTGGTGCGGAATTATGGGGGAAATGTACGGCGGTGCTAATGAAACCCGCTATGCAAACGATATCGAGGATGTGGTCGCCGCCATTCAGGGAAAGTCAAGTTTGAACCGAACGATCAACAGCTCATATTTTTCTGCAACCAGACTGATCTCCCTGCAGACCAGAAACAGTGCGGCATATAAGGGAATTATGGCTCTTGTTTACCGTGAAAAATGCCGGGATTTTGTCAAAGGAACCACGATGGATATTGTAAAAAGCATGGACGAAGCCCCCGACATACACCATATTTTCCCTGAGGCTTACTGCGACCGGCAAGGATATCAGAGGGCAAAATGGAACAGCATCGTCAATAAGACTCCTCTGCTGCCGGAATCGAATCGTCAGATAGGCGGCGAAGCACCGAGTAAGTACAGTGAGAAAATTGTCAGAAAAACGGGAATTGACGATGTTCAGTATAGGACCCGCGTGGAATCACATCTCATAAATTACGAAGCCTTTATCCGTGATGATTTTGAAACATACTTTGTTGATAGAGCTAAAGCCATTATGAAAGTTATTGAAAAAGCGATGGGCAAAACTATAGCTGACAAAGGTTCTGAACAGACTATCCGCCTCTACGGAAAAAGTCTTGAGTGACCGTGAAGGAGGAGAACTAATATGAATCACGATGCGCAGCATGCTTTCGGAGTACAGCTGAATTGTGCTTTTCAGCTTTTGCTCACGTTTCAGCGATAGCAGAATTTTTTACAGGAAATACCCTGCCCACCCCGTCAAGGAAGCATTTGCTGAATTCGAACACAGCTCCGAAATGCGGGAAACATCTGTTCAGTCATCATCGTCTGGCGTGTCATCGGCATCCGATCAGTCATTTTCTGACGTGCTTGCCGGAGATATAAGCCTTGCTAGTGCCGCCTATGGCGGGGTTTTCAGTGTTGCTTGTATTCATAGATAATGGAATTTACTCTGATTCAACAGGATATCCGGTAGACTTCAGGATTTCGCTCTTTTGAACCACATCGCGGCTCGCTTCTCGTCTCTTTTTACACATATGCCATCGCGGTAGCATACGGCGAGGCGATACATTGCGTAGGTATTCCCGGCTTCTGCCGCTATTCGGTACAAGCGTACAGCTTCTTCCGGGGCTAATGCCTGCAGTAGCTCCTTCGCGTCAGTATTACCCCTACCGGCTGCATCGCACAGCATTTTTGAAGCTTCCTCCTCGTCTTTTTCTACACCTATCCCGTTGAGATAGCATTTCCCCAGCTCGTACGCAACTTTGGGTTGATTCCGATACCTTAATCTATTAAACCACTTTACAGCTTGTGAAGCGTCTTTTTTCACGCCTCTCCCGGCAAGGTAACACTTGCCGAGTTCGTACATTGCATCGCTGTTCCCTTCATCTGCCGCTTTTCGGAACACATCCACAGCTCGCGCAGGGTTTTTCTCTACGCCTACCCCGTCACGATACCACATAGCAAGTTCATATATCGTATCTCCGACTTCTTGGTCATATCCTTTCGCCTTTGCCTTTTCAAACCACTCTGTTGCCTGCTTCTCGTCTATTTTCACGCCTATTCCGACGAGGTAGCATTTGCCGAGCTCGCACATCGCGCGGCGCATCATACGGCGACCACCCTCATCCGCCACCTTTCGGAATCGCTCTATAGCTCGTGCGGGATCTTTCTCCGTTCCTATTCCGGCAAGATAGCATTCGGCGAGTTCATACACGGCGCGGAGATGTCCTTTCTCCTCCGCTTTCCGGAACCAATTTGCCGCTTGCGCTTCGTCTTTTCCTATGCCTATTCCGGCAAGGTAGCTCCTGCCGAGTTCGTACATCGCGCCGCTGTGTCCGTTATCCGCCGCTTTTCGGAACCACTTTACCGCTCCGGTGTAACTTTTTCTCACGCCATTGCCCCGGTAATAACATTGCCCAAGCCTGAATTGCGCATCTGCGAACCCTTGTTTAGCGGCTAGGCGATACCATTCCACCGCTTTTGCATCGTCCTTGCCCACACCGGAACCACAGTAATAGCACTCACCGAGCTTGTACTGCGCTCCCGCATGCCCCTGCTCGGCAGCGAGTCGGTACCATTTCGCGGCTTCCTCGGCGTCCGAATACGCTCCGTGGCAGGCACCATAGCATTGTCCGAGGCAGAATTGTCCTTCCGCGTCCCCCGTATGCTCCACGACCTTTTCTACACCTTGATTGAATGCTTCGTGGATGAGTGCTTTCCCTTCGGTTCGGTTTTTCTCTACGCCTTTATCGTAAATGTAGTTCAGACCTTGTTTCAGTAGGGTGATTAACGCACCCGGGTTAAGACATGTTTGTGCGTCAGTGTTCAGCTCTTGCTCCAGCTCTTTCTGTAACTCCTCGGCGGGCTCGTATTTCCTACGAGTTGCCTCACGAAGCCATTGTTTTGCCTGTACGACATCTTTTTTTACGCCTCTCCCGTAACGATAGCATTCGGCGAGGCGACACATCGCGTAGGGATTCTGCGCTTCTATCGTCATCCGGAACCACTCCACAGCTCTCTCGGGGTCCAGTTTTTGCAACAGCTCCCTTGCGTCGGTGCTACCCCTATCGGCTGCCTCGCATGTCCACCTCGCGGCTCGCCTCTCGTTCTTTTTCACGCCGAGCCCCTCATAATGGCATTTCCCCAGCATGTACGCGGCATCGGGATTCTGATTTGCTGCCTCTCGGAACCATTTGACAGCTTTTGAAGCATTTTTTCCTACGCCTATTCCGTTAAGACAACATATTCCCAGCTCGTAGGCGGCATCGGGGTACTTATTCACCGCTTCTCGGAACCACTTTACAGCTTGTGCAGGGTCTTTCTCTACGCCCGTCCCGTTAAGATAATACTTGCCGAGCTCGTACTGAGCGTAACGATTCTCGGCTTCCGCCGCATCTCGCACCCCTCGTACCGCTTCCGCCGAGGCGAGCTTTTGCAGCAGCTCTTTTGCATCGGTGTTGTCTTGGTCAGCTGCCTCACATAGCCACTTCGCGGCTTTTGCATCGTCCTTTCCCACGCCCCTCCCGTTGAGGTAGCATTTGCCGAATTCGTACGCTGCGTAAGTATTTCCGGCTTCCGCTGCTATTCGGTACAAATGTACGGCTATCCCCGGGTCCGTCTTTTGCAGTAGCTTTTTCGCCTCGGTGTTTCCCTTCTTAGCTGCCTCGCATAGCCACTTCGCGGCTTCTGCATCATCCTTTTCTACGCACTCTCCGTCAAGATAGCATTTGCCGAGCTCGTACGCGGCATCGGGAAGTCCGTTCCTCCCTGTCGCTAATTTTCGGAATATCTTTATAGCTCGCGCAGGGTTCCTTTTTACACCCACCCCGTTAAGGTAGCATTTGCCGAGTTCATGCATCGCATCGCTGTTCCCTTCCTCTGTCGCTTTTCGAAGCCACTCCGCAGCTTTCTTGAGATCCTTTTTGACTACGTTTCCGTCACGATAGCATTTGGCAAGTTCGTACATGACGTCCTCAATTTTAATATTCTGCCCGGGATAGTACGGTTCAAATGCGATGCACGGATAAAAGTAGTTATCTCTCTCGCGCTCTTCTTTCATTTCCCTTGCTTCTCGGAGCCACTTTATCGCTTTCTCAAGATCCCTTTCTACTCCGTCTCCCTCATAATAGCATTTGCCGAGTTCAAACATTAACCCCTCAATGTTAATATCTCCCATATAACATTCTTCATCATCTGCTTTTCGGAGCAACACGAGAGCTTTCTCAATATCCCTCTCTACTCCATCTCCGTATCGGTAGCATCTGATGAGTTTACACATTGCAGGGACATGCCCCTTTTCAGCTGCTTTGCGGTACCATTTCACAGCTTCTGCACCGTTCTCGTCCACGCCCCTGCCCAGGTAAAAGCACTCTCCCAAGATGAACTGTGCATTTGCATATCCCTGCTCGGCAGCGAGTCGATACCATTTCACGGCTTCGGCTTCGTCCTTGTCCACGCTCCAACCGTTGTCATAGCACATTCCAAGGGCGTACTGTGCTTCTGCATTCCCCTGTTCTGCCAATTTTTTCTCACCTTTGTCGATGGCTTCGCGGATTAAACTTTTGCCCTTGTATCCGTCTTCTTCTACCCCATCGCCCTGACGGTGCGCTACACCCTGTTTAAGTAGCGCGATTAGTTCGTCCGGGGTGGGAAAGGTGATGTTGTCTGTGGTGGGGGGATCAGTGTCGTTTGTATTCATAGGTAATAGAGTTTACCATGTTTTAACGAAATGTCCGGCAGAATGTGGGATATTGGGAATTTTTTTTGGGGGGGAGCATTGCAGCCGGGGCAGTAGCGACGGGTGCACGGATTGTAGACGGAGCGTTAGCGGAGCCGGATTGGGTGAGCCGACAGGGGAGGTGTCATTTGCAATGAACACCGGTGCCACGCGAGTATCTCTCCATGAATACGCCTACCACGTGTGCACCAACCTCACGAGTGCATGGATTTAGTCCCCACACGTAAATGCCGCTTTGCGTTCACCGTTCCCACCCGCGCAACTCCGTTGCGCCTAACTCCTTCACTTCGTTCTTCGTACTTGATCTCACCCCCGCGTTTTCCTGCATCAAAGTCATCGCCCACTGCGAAGCTCATATTTTTCTTAGGACAGATGCGATTTTTCTTCCTGAACGGGGAGATTTGGGTTGACTTGGGGTAAAATGTGGGATAATATTCCCGCACAGGAAGAGATTGAGATGAAAAAAGAAGTATACGAAGTGAGCGAATTCGGCAAATTAGTGCGAGACACGCGAAAGCGGCAAGGGGTAACCCAAGTAGCGTTGGCAGCCATCGCCAATGTCGGACCGCGATTTATAGGGGATCTGGAAAGGGGGAAGAAAACCATCGAACTCGGGAAGGCACTCCACGTCGCGTATTTGCTCGGAATAAAGATAGAAATGAACACAGACGAGTAATCTATGAAACGGACACTCTATGTTCACATGTACGGTGAAGCCGTGGGAGAATTGACGGAGGAAAGCGATGGGCACTTAAGTTTTGAATACACAGGCGCGCCTTATCCGCTTTCCGTACGCATGCCGGTACGCAGTGAAAAATACGGTGCCGAATATGCGGAACCCTTCTTTGAAAATATTGTACCGGAAGGGGAAGTACTCACGGCACTTGCCCAACGATTTCATTTTTCAGAGCGAAATATCTTTTCCGTGCTTCGAGAAATCGGTGGTGATTGTGCCGGAGCTGTAGCCCTATATCCCGGGAAAGAACGGTCTCAATCACCCTGCGATCCGATAGAAATTTCACCGGCTGATTTAGTACACATCATCGATGAACTTCCGCGTCACCCCTTGCTGACCGGGCTTACACACGCACCTCGCCTTTCCCTAGCCGGTGCGCAGAACAAATTCGCGTTGCGCAAAGAACCGGACGGCAGCTATTGGCGTTCGGATGATATACACCCCACCACCCATATCATAAAAATTACGAATCCGCGCTTTCCCGATTTGTTGCAGAATGAGCTCTTTTGCATGACTCTGGCTAAATATCTTTTTAAAGACGCCGTCGATGTGCGGATGGATGTCGTTGAAGACCGCCCCTATCTGGAAATTCGTCGCTTTGATCGTACGGAAAGGGAAGGACGTTGCGAGCGTGTCCACCAAGAAGATTTCTGTCAGGTTTTAGGTATCATGAGCCACCGAAAGTACCACGATGAGGGCGGACCGGGTGTACGTGATATTTTCAGAGCCATCACGGCGTATTCTCGACGAAAAGTGGTTGACTCAACCAAAATGCTCCGTCTTCTCGTCTTAAACTACCTCATAGGTAACGCCGATGCCCATGCAAAAAACTTTTCGTTTCTGCACGTGGACAGGTCAAACTCTGTCATCCTCTCCCCGCCCTACGACTTAGTCGCTGTCGATGTTTACCCTACGAAGATGGTGTGTAACACCATGGCAATGCCTATCAATGGGAAGGGTAAATACAACTCCCTGAGAAAAAAGGATTGGTTGGCACTCTTTTCCCAGCTCAATCTCAATCCCACTGCCACGTTGAATCTCCTCCGACAGTCCTTTGCCGGTGTCGTCGAGCACGCTGAACACCTTGCCGACCGCCTCAATGCGGACTCCCTCACCGCATCGAAGATTTACGCCAAAATCATAGCTAATATACGTGTCCGCTTTGAACGCTTGTTCCTATGATTATTCATGCCCCGACCCTGACGCAAGTTAGGTGCAACGGAGTTACGGGGAGCTTCCTGTACGGGTAGATTTGGGGTGATTTGAGGAGAAAAGTACGGAAATATTCCTGTACGGGTAGATCTAGGGTGGTTTGCGAAGAAAAGTGCGGAAATATTCCCGTACGGGTAGGTTTGGGGTGATTTGAGGAGAAAAGTAGGAAAATATTCCTGTACGGGTAGATTCAGGATGGTTTGGGGAGAAAAGCGTAGAAATATTCCCGTACGGGTAGGTTTGGGGTGATTTAAGGGGAAAAGTAGGAAAATATTCCTGTACGGGTAGATTCGGGGTGGTTTGAGGAGAAAAGTACGGAAATATTCCCGTACGGGTAGGTTTGGAGCGATTTAAGGGGAAAAGTAGGAAAATATGCCTGTACGGGTAGATTTAGGGTGATTTGGGGAGAAAAGCGGGAAAATACTCCTGAACGGGTAGGTTTGGGATGATATAGGGCGAAAAGTAGGAAAATATTCCTGAACGGGCAGATTCGGGGTGGTTTGAGGAGAAAAGTACGGAAATATTCCCGTACGGGTAGGTTTGGAGCGATTTAAGGGGAAAAGTAGGAAAATATGCCTGTACGGGTAGATTTAGGGTGATTTGGGGAGAAAAGCGGGAAAATACTCCTGAACGGGTAGGTTTGGGATGATATAGGGCGAAAAGTAGGAAAATATTCCTGAACGGGCTGATTTGCGGTGATTTGAGGAGAAAAGTACGGAAATATTCCCGTACGGGTAAGTTTGGAGCGATTTAAGGGGAAAAGTAGGAAAATATTCCTGTACGGGTAGATTTAGGGTAGTTTGGGAAGAAAAGCGGGAAAATATTCCCGTACGGGCAGGTTTGGGGTGATTTGAGGAGAAAAGTGTAGAAATATTCCCGTACGGGTAAATTTTGTGTGGTCTGGAAAGAAAAGTGTGAAAATATTCCCGTACGGGTAGGTTTTGGGTGATTTAAGGGGAAAAGCGGGAAAATATTCCTGTACGGGTAGATTCAGGGTGGTTTGGGGAGAAAAGTGTAGAAATATTCCCGTACGGGTAGGTTTGGGGTGATTTGAGGAGAAAAGTAGGAAAATGTTCCTGTACGGGTAGATTCAGGGTGGTTTGGGGAAAAAAGTGTAGAAATATTCCCGTACGGGTAGGTTTGGGGTGATTTAAGGGGAAAAGTAGGAA
>CAZJIH010000047.1:0-15743 GCA_964545935.1 uncultured Akkermansia sp.
GCCATTGAAAACCATCCACTTCCGGCGCGGATACAAGCTCTTCCGCCCGTAAAAGCAGCATCCCCCCGAATACATCTGCCACCGGCTGCGCATCCGTTTCCGCCGTGCGCTCCACCTGCCCGTTCCCTCTGAGACTCAACCAACAACACAACACAACCACACCCACCCCCGCAAGCACGTAAAAGAGCTTGCGAAACAACGGTGTTCTGCGCGTCCCGCTCACGCTTCTTATTCTACCCCTATCTGTCCAACTTTTCAAGCAAATGTTGTCGTGCAATTCAATCAAGAAGCACGCAGAACGAAGTACAAACCACAAAGTGAAGAAGTTAGCCGCAGCGAGCCTGTGCGCGACTTTCTCGGATGCCGGTGGGAAGCTCAGCTTAGTCGTCACCCAGAAAGACACAAATTCGGGGGATGAATCGATGTCCGAACTGCTGCTTAATTTCACAACCGACCATTGGTGGGTGAAGGCGGGGGTATTGACCTTAACTGAAATGACAACTACTATGGCAAAGGTCTGAAATCACATCGCTCGGGATGCGCAGGCGGATAAAAGCAATCCTTCGTACTTGGGCATAACTGCTGCCCATATTCGTTTTGATTTGGGAAGGATCGGAAGCAGTTTCCCCTCGTTTTTGGGAAAGAAACGCGGCAATATTCCTTCAGTTTTGGGAAGGGAGAGCGGTGATTTTCCTTTACCTTTGGGAAGGAATACTGTTAATTTTCCTTTGTATTTGGGCAAAATTGCCGCCCATATTCGCTTTGATTTGGGAAGGATTAGCCACAATTTTCCCTCGTTTTTGGGAAAGAAGCGCTGCAATATTCCTTCAATTTTGGGCAAGAATTGTACCTAGATTCCTTCAGTTTTGGGAAGGGAGAGCGGTGATTTTCGTTTACTTTTGGGCAGAAATACTGTTAATTTTCCTTTGTGTTTAGGCAAAGTTTCTGTCCATATTCGTTTTGATTTGGGAAAGATTAGCCACAATTTTCCCTCGTTTTTGGGAAGGAACGCTGCAATATTCCTTCAATTTTGGGCAGGAATGGTACACAAATTACTTCGGTTTTGGGAAGGGAGAGCGGTGATTTTCGTTTACTTTTGGGCAGAAATACTGTTAATTTTCCTTTGTGTTTGGGCAAAAGTTCTGCCCGTATTCGTTTTGATTTGGGAAAGATTAGCCAGAATTTTCCCTCGTTTTTGGGAAAGAACCGCTGCAATATTCCTTCAATTTTGGGCAGGAATGGTACCTAGATTCCTTCGGTTTTGGGAAGAGATAGCGGTGATTTTCGTTTGCTTTTAGGCAGAAATACTGTTAATTTTCCTTTGTGTTTAGGCAAAGTTTCTGTCCATATTCGTTTTGATTTGGGAAAGATTAGCCACAATTTTCCCTCGTTTTTGGGAAAGAAGCGCGGCAATATTCCTTCAATTTTGGGCAAGAATGGTACCCAGATTCCTTCGGTTTTGGGAAGAGATAGCGGTGATTTTCGTTTACTTTTGGGACGAAATGACGTCTTTATTCATTTAGGTTTGGGAAAAAATGATGGTAATTTTCCTTCGATTTTTGGAAAAAAATTATTGACAGATGGGAAGGAAAAGGGTAGCATAGGTGCGTAAAGATTAAGGATATGGAACGGGACTGCATGCAGAGCTTGGAAGAGTGGCGGACGGATACACTTCGGAAGCCGCTTTTGTTGTTGGGTGCTAGACAGGTCGGGAAAACATGGCTTGCGCGGGAGTTTGCACGGAAGCGATATCGATGGATGGCATACGTTCGTTTTGATAGGGACTCGGAGTTGCGCGCGTCATTTGAACGCAACACTGATGTAAAGCGGTTGTTGCAGGATATTCAGCTCAGCTGTAGGGTCAATGTGGAGCCTGAGAAGACACTCATTATTTTGGATGAGATTCAGGAATGCTCTGCGGCGTTGACGGCGTTGAAGTATTTTTGTGAAGATGCGCGGGAATATCACATCATAGCCGCCGGTTCGTTGTTGGGGATCGAGTTATCTTCCGGGGTAGGATTTCCTGTGGGTAAAGTTGATCGTTTGATGCTTTACCCGCTTACCTTCACAGAATTTCTAAAAGCAACCGGCAATCAACGCTTCGTCGAGCTCTTACACAGCCGGGATTGGGAAACTGTGATGCGTTTCCGGGAGACCTACGAAAATCTGCTACGCCATTACTTTTACGTCGGCGGAATGCCGGAAGCTGTGAGCGCATACCTAGAAACCAGCACTTTCTCGCGCGTTCGTCGGGTGCAGGAGCATCTACTCGAAGATTACCGTTCGGGTTTTTCCAAGCATGCACCGGTACGTGAAGTGCCGCGACTGACAGCTGTGTGGGACAGTGTACCCAATCAATTAGCCGATAACAAGCGCTTTGTATTATCAGATGCGGCAAAGGGTGCAAAGAGTGCAGCGTATCGAGTACCCATCAATTGGTTGATGGACGCGGGTTTGTTGCATGCGGCATACAATGTAAGACGACCGCAGTTGCCGCTTTCCGGTTACCGAGATGAACAATTTCGGCTTTATCCGCTCGATGTAGGTTTATTGGCTGCTCAATCTAAATTGGATTCCGCTGTGGTCGTTGATAAAAGCAGTATCTTTACTCAATTTAAGGTAGCTCTGACGGAACAATATGTGCATCAAGAACTTTTGGCAGAATGTGCGCAAGCGCCTTACTTTTGGTTGGCAGAAAAGGCACAGGCTGAAGTAGATTTTCTCCTTGAAACAAAGTACGGAGTGGTGCCGCTTGAGGTAAAAGCTGAACAGAATCTGAAAGCTAAAAGTTTACGCAGTTATTGTCAACGCTTTAACCCACAAATAATAGCACGTACATCCATGCACGGTTACGCGAGGAATGCTTATACCTACATAGGGAACGATAAAACGTCGCTGGAATGCACTTTGCTCGATATTCCGCTCTTCGCCATCGGTCGGATATTCGCAGAAATAAACGGTGAACCACAGTGAACCGCACTGAACCGCTGCTCCTGCCTCCCCGCCCCGGTGCCCGCCGCGCCTTCCCCCCCTCCGCATTTTTGATTTTTGATTTTAGATTTTTGATTGAGAATAGTGGCGCTTCCGTGGCGCAAGGATTTTTTACGATGCTAAGCTGTGCTGCACCGCCGGCGGTAGGAGGGCTCGTTCCGCGGTGGGACGCGCAACGGAGCGCGCTAACTTCTTAAATCATCAATCGTAAATCTAAAATCGTAAATGCGGTGGGGGGGAGGGTGTGGCGGGCGTTGTGGCGGGGAGGCAGGAGCAGCGGTTCAGCGGTTCAGCGGTTCAGCGGTTCATTGTACGGGGTGATAATTTTTTTTGACAAGCGGAGAATTCTGACTTGCAAATGGGAGCATCTTCGTGTATAATGTGTCTCGCTTACGGGGCATTAGCTCAGTTGGTAGAGCGGTTGCATCGCACGCAACAGGTCAGGAGTTCGAATCTCCTATGCTCCATTCGATACAACAGGCGGGTCAATCATCAAGGTTGGCTCGCCTGTTGTTTTTTCCGTTGAGATCAGCGGGCTTGCGGCGATGGGCGTTAGGGGGGAAAAAATAGGAATAAGAAATGTTATGAAAGGTCGGGAATATAGGTCTATTATATTAAGAATCTGCAGGGCGCATAAACACAGGGAATCCCTGAAAATATCGGGGGAAGAAAGAGTGTCAGGGGGTGTTTTTCCGATTAATAAGCGGCAAACTCGGGGGGGGTAGTAGAGTTCCCCACGCGGATGTGCGATATGGTAAAGAGATTCCGGAGTTAAGTTCTCCCCCGCCTCCGGAAACACAGCAATGTCTCCCGTTTGAAGGTCTGCGTTTGTCGTGCATATCGCGCGTGCGAAGGCATAGTGATCCGCCGACCTTTTCAGGGGGCATGACTTACATATTGATTTGATAGAGGGTCCTATTCGAAGCGGGGTCGATGATGGCGAAGGCTTCGCGGTGGACGGATGGGTCCGAGCGGAAGCGGAGTTTACCTCGGCAAAGTTGTTCGAGTTCGAGCATCAATTTAGCGTCTTCATTTTTAAAGCGCGAGAGGACACTTGTATTAACGACAACGATCATATCCTTAACAGAATCGTGGTATTTCGTGATGGTAGCTTTTAATTGACGCTGGATTTCCACACTCATAGTCATGACACTTTTAATACGGCCGCTTCCGTGGCAGTAAGGGCAGTAATCGTTTACGTAATCCAAGAGGGATTCGTTGATACGTTGACGCGTCATTTCCATGAGCCCGATGGGGGTAATTTGCATGACCTGAGTTTTAGCTCGATCGCGCTTCAAAGCTTCTTTCATAGCCTTGTAGACAGCAATTTGGTCTTTACGGTGGCGCATATCGATGAAATCAACAACGACTAAACCGCCGATATTACGCAAACGGAGTTGACGAGCGATTTCACGCGCGGATTCAAGATTTGTTTCGAGGATCGTTTTATCCAAGTCTTTATTACCCTTATTACGACCTGTATTGATATCGATAGCGATGAGTGCCTCCGTTTCATCGATAACGAGGTAACCGCCGCAGGGTAAAACAACCTGACGTTGAAAGGCTTCATTGATCTGTTTTTCGATACCTAATTCTTCAAAAATGGGTTGGGTAGTCGGTAAGAATTGGATATGGCGCTTGGAACGGCGAGAGATTCTACCGGCTATCTCCTGCATACGCTCCGTGGTTTCTTGGTTATCGCAGAGGATGGTATCGACGTTATCGGTAAGGAAATCGCGGGCGGTACGCTCGATAAGATTCGGTTCACGGTAAACGCAGTGAGGTTCCGGGTCAGAGTTAAACTTTTCTTCCACATCGTGCCATTGAGTTAAAAGCATAGCGAGGTCGCGCACGAAATGCCGGAAACGTTGACCTTGAGCAACCGTACGCATGATGATACCCATACCCTCCGGCACGTGAAGTTTTTGAACAATCTGGCGTAATCTTAAACGCTCCTTGGGGTCTTCAATTTTACGAGAAATACCGAATTGGTCCGTGAAAGGCATCAGCACGATATAACGACCCGCCAAAGAGATGTTAGTAGTAACACGCGGCCCTTTAGAACTGATAGGCCCTTTGGTAACCTGCACCATAATCTCCGAACCAACCGGGTAAATAGTCGGGATATCTTTGCTGGTAATTTTTTTTTGAGGGCGTTGAGGTCGGTCATCTTTTTTGACTTCCTCCATAGAAGCATCAAGCGCAAAGGGCAGGGCATCCCAGTAATGTAAAAAAGCATTCTTTTCGTAACCGATGTCAACAAACATAGCCTTAAGACCTTGTTCAATATTTTTTATACGACCCTTAAAGATACCGCCTACGATATTGTCCTCGCCTTCACGCTCGATGCTGTATTCTTCCAACACACCTTCTTCCAGCAAAGCGACACGACGCTCTAACTTTTCTGCATTAACGACAATAGTAGTTCCTTCCTTGGGGTTGACACGTCCCAACCCGAAGAAACGCTTCACAGAATTAATCATTTTTTTTAATATGTTCAAAACATGAGATAAGTTAATAAACAAAGAAAAGGGGGACACGAGAGCAACGCACCTCGCATGGGGAGGAGAGAACGCAGGGTATCCCCAGACCATGCGGAGAAGCACAGCGTGCCACAAAGAGGCACGAGCACGGCATCAATCGTTGTTCTTAAACAGGGCATCGCTCTCCTGCAAGCATTTTCCTGTACCCTCCGCTACGGCACTCAGCGGGTCCTCGGATATTTCGATCGGGAGCCCGGTTTGTTCATGCAGTAAATCACGAAGCCCTTGGAGCAAAGCACCGCCGCCCGCGACCGTGATGCCACGTTCGTATAGATCACTTGCCAATTCTGCCGGACAATGGTCCAGAGTTTGTAAAACTGCATTAACGATAATATTCAGTTTATCCTGAAGAGCTTCACGGATTTCCTCCGAACGGACGGTAACTGTTTTCGGTAGACCCGTTCCGCGGTCACGACCGCGTACCTCCATTTCAAGTTCATTCTGAAGTGGGTGAGCGGAACCGATTTTGATTTTAATATCCTCAGCCGTCCTCGTACCAACGAGCAAATTGTGAGCAGTTTGCATGTGCCTTACGATAGAATCATCGAGGGCATCGCCACCGCATTTTTCGGATTGGCTATGAACGATACCGCCGAGGGAAATAATAGCGACTTCAGTGGTACCACCACCTATATCGACAATCATACTACCGAGAGGCTCTTTAACGGGTAAACCGGCACCTATAGCAGCAGCCATAGGTTCCTCAATAAGTTGCACTTGACTAGCACCGGAGTTATAGGCAGATTCTTCGATAGCGCGGCGTTCCACTTCGGTAATACCCGATGGGTGGGCGATTAGGATACGAGGACCACGAATACTACGGTGCGAAATTGCTTTCTTGATAAAGTACCGCAGCATATTCTCCGCAACGTCAAAATCCGCAATAACCCCTTCTTTAAGCGGGCGGATAGCCATAACATTGCTCGGAGTCCTGCCCAACATACGCTTAGCTTCTTCCCCTACTGCTATAACTTTGTTGCCTTTCATCGCAACTACGGAAGGTTCTCGTAACACGATACCTTGGTTCTTGATGTATACCAAGGTATTAGCCGTGCCTAGATCAATCCCGATATCTGTCGAGAACAATCCAATAAATTTCTTAAAAAACTGAAGCATGAGACAGAAATGTTAAAACTGAGAGTAGATACGACAGACATCTTGCCGCCACACGGACACCGACCACCCGAACCCGAGTTTCCCCGAGACGCCCGACGCACCTTATGCCACCCATCCACACACGAGAGAGCGACACACCCCCGCCACGAGTATAGAATGAACCCGGCGAGAAGTCAAGTCGATATTTTCAGGCACGTATTACATCAACACAATAAATACCTGATTATAAATAAATTGTATCGTTTTATTTTTGTAGATGTTATTTTTTTCGATGAAAGAGGCGCTTGATGAAATTTTTTTGTTTACGGGAGCGAGGCGCGTGAGAGGGAGCTCGGTTACTGATCTCAAAATTGTCACGTACGCGGTGGAGTTCCCTCTCAATTTGAGCATCGTTTAAGCCGCAATTTTTAAGTAATTCGCGGGACATAGCGATGGCGACTTCCTCTTCACCGGAGAAGAATAAAGAATGATGGTCGTTGACAGATAATTCTTTACGGAGAGCGTAAGCGGAGCGGGAATAAGCCGTATAAGCCATGATAGCAATTCCCGGGACTAGACCGCGGGCTGCGGCGGTAATTTCTGCCGTAGGAGCTGCAACTGAAGTGATAATGATAGCATTGGCTTGTTCCACGCCCGCTAGGTTCAGTATCGTACGCTGGCGTGCGTCGCCGTGTATGGCGTAAATACCCTCTTCATTAAGGTGCACTACCGTATCCACATTCATCTCAATAACCACAACCTCAACGTTTTTATACTCGGAGAAGATATCCGCGAGAGTTTTACCGCAGGGACCGTAACCGACGATAATGACACGATTTTTACCGGAAGATGGAGCGGGGGACTTAGCGGTCGCGTGCTCGGTACCGATATCTCGTTCTTCGAAAAATTTAACCAAGCGAGGGACAAAGCGGTACAGAGTTGAATTCAGGATGATCGAAATAATAGCCGTACCCGTGATGACATTGACCACAGAGGGAGAGAGGAGGTGGTACTCCGAGTCTAGGAGCGAAGCCAGGATGAAGGAGAATTCACCTATTTGAGAAAGGGATGTACTGACATAGAGAGCCATACGACTCGGTTGATGTCGGAGACGGACGATGATATAAGCGACGAGAGGCTTGGCAAACAGGGTAAGGAGGAGAGCACTGAGAGCGAGCTCCCAATGTTTCAGCAGCTCAGTCCAGTTGAACCCCATACCGACCGAAACAAAAAACAGTACGGCAAAGGCATCCCGCATCGGGAGAGCATCTGAGGCAGCACGAGCCGAAAACTTCCCCTGACCAACCACCATACCGGATAAGAAAGCACCGAATTCCAGTGAAATACCGAAAGCCTTTGACGAAAGCACGGCGATACCCAAAGCAATGACGAGCACCGAGAGAGTGAAGAGCTCGCCGTTAGCGATGCGGGAAACGTAAGACAGAGCCCGGGAAATGACCCATTTATTCAGGAAGAGGACAACGAGCACAAGCCCGACGAGCTTCACAGCCAGCCACCCCAGCGCCGGTCCGAGAGCATCGCCCTTAAAAAATACCGGAAGCAGCACCAAGAGAATAATGGTAAAAATATCCTCTACGACCAGCCACCCCAGAGCTGTATGACCGGACGGCGTAGAGAGGATTTTGTTATCATCCAGCACGCGGGTGAGCACGACTGTACTCGATATGCACATGCACGCACCGAATAAGAGAGAAGCTACCCAAGTGGTATCCCCGGCTAACCAATAGAAGAAGACGGCACCGAGGACGGCACGGGCAATCATACACCCGAGGGCACCCGGTACGGCTACACTCTGTACGGCAAGTAAGTCTTTGATATGAAATTGTAAACCGACACCGAAAAGCAAAAGAACAACACCGATATGGGAAAAATCATTGACCATATCGGTATCTACCTTAATCCCCGTCCGGCTATCCCCCGCGAGGCTATTTACAACGATACCGGCTATGAGGTACCCCACCAATGGGGATAACCTGCATTTCTGCATAATGATGCCCAGCATGAGGGCCAAGGATAAACTGACGGCTAGTGTTTCTATCATGATAAAACGCGTGTCCAGAGTACTTTAAGGTAACGTCCTTCCGGGTAAGTAGATAAATACGGATGGTCCCAACCGGGGCCGCTTGTTTCTAAAATTTGCAGACGTTTACCGAGACGTTGTGCGGCGTGAATCACAATGTTTTCAAAATCCGGCACACTCAGTAGCCCAGAACACGAGCAGGTCACGAATAAACCACCGACTTTTACGCATTGCAGCCCCAACATGTTGATATCACGGTATTTTTTTAGACCCTCCGCGCGTTCATCCTCGCGCCCCTGCACCAATTTCGGGGGATCGAGTAGGACAACGTCAAATTGCTTGCCATTGCGAATCATCTGGCGAGCGTAAGTAAAGGCGTCAGCATGTACAAAATCAATGCGTAACGGGCCGTGTCGAGAATTGATATTCGCATTCCTTTTGGCCATAGCAATAGCGTTTTCATCGAGGTCGACAGCTGTTACATCACCCGCGTCGCCCAGCAACTTGGCGTAGATGGAGAAGCCTCCGGAATAACAAAAGAGGTCGAGCATACTTTTACCGCGCACTAAGCGTGAAAGCTTGAGGCGATTTTCACGTTGGTCGCAGAAAAATCCGGTTTTATGTCCTAAATTGAAGTCGATTTCGAAGGCAATACCATGTTCGAGGGATCGCACGCGGCGTACGGGGTCACCCGGCGGAGCCGTGGATAGGTCAATGCCTTCCATCCGCGCTATGGCTTTATCCACCTGAATAACCTGACGTCGCGTACCACACAGTTCGTGCAGCAGGGGTAACCAACTACCGAGCCGCTTCCATACCCCGAGTACACTGACCTCCACGCTCAGCACATCGCTGTAGCGGTCGACGATCAGCCCACCTAAACCATCGGAGTCACCGTGAATAACCCGGTACGCGTTCGTATCCGCCGGTATCAGTTGTTTGCGCCATTCTACCGCACGGCGTAAGGTATCGAGGAGGTCCTGTTCCGTGAGCGGGAGGGAGCCGTGACGTAGCATACGCAGGGGGGTACGTGACTGAGGATTCCAGAAACCGGTGCCGAAGTATTCCCCATTTTTATCGTAGACGTGGATGAGGTCGCCTGCTGCCGCGCCCGAGCTTACATCCCCCAACATTCGCGGATAGACCGCCGGATTGTACGTAAAATACTTTAGTTGAACCCACGGTCTTTCCCACGATTCACTACCCTCCGGCGCTTGTTTCACAGGAAGCGACACACGGCGAGCGGGAGTTGTTCCCCTCCCTTTTTTCTCAAACTCCGGTGATATTCTGCGCACGCCGCCAATCATACCACATTTCGACCGATAAAGCAAGCTGAACCGCTTCATGCCACACTCGTCGGCGGACATCCCACGCGGCGAGACGCGCTTTATTTCATCGCCTCGAATACGCCACGGAAAAAGAGTTCACCCCACGCGCGGGAATTGCCGGCGGCATAGTCGGGGTTGTAATGCCGATTCGGGAAAAGGAAGCGCTCGGGGTGAGGCATGAGCCCGAGGACGCGTCCGGTAGGGTCCTGAAGTCCGGCGATAGCGAGTTCGGAGCCATTGTGGTTGTCGGCGTATTGAAGCGCAACGCAACCGGCGGCAAGGAGCTGCTGAGCCTCTCCTTCCGGGCAGACAAGGCGTCCTTCCGCGTGCGCTGAGGGTAGTTCGAATTCCGGAGGCAGAAACTGGGTATAGGGACAATTTTCGGACACTTTTATCAATTTATCCCACACACATTCAAAACGTTGTGATTTATTTTGGATGAGCGAAGCTTTTGGAAGGATACCCAATTTGGTAAGGATTTGGAACCCGTTGCAGATACCGAGGATGAATCCGCCGTTGTCGTAGTGGCGTTGAAGGGCATCGCCGAGTATGCGTTCCGTTTCCAGTTGAGCCAATCTACCGCTCATGACGTAATCGCCGTACGAGAAACCGCCGGGGAGTACCACCAGACCGGCATGCGCCACGTGAGCAGGTGTGGCGGTAGCAATAGGCTGAACTTGAGTGGAAAAACCAACGGTACGGAGGGCTCGTTCGGTTTCGACATCGCAGTTGGTGCCGGGATATTTGAGGAGTAGCGCGTGTGGCATGGCTTCAATAGTATTTTTTCAGACCGGTTTTCCAAATTTCTTTCAGTTCGGATACTTTAGCCGAGAGAACCACCTTCCCGGCAAGCGTAAAGCGAAGTTCATCGCACTCCACGGCGCGTCCTACACAGGCACACGGACATCCCACCATCGCTTCTGTGAATTTTTCGACGTCGCATGAGTTAACTTCAACGAGGAAACGACCGGTGCTCTCTGCAAAGCAGGGGGTGACGGCACTCGTCCAGCCCCCACGGGTGGGCAGAGCATCCAACGCAATCTCCAATCCGGCGAGTCCGGAAAAGCACATCTCGGCGGCAGCCACGGCGAGTCCGCCCTCGGAAAGATCGTGAGCGGCGGATACGAGCCCCTGCGTCAGGGCACGTCGGTAGTACTGCTTGTAGGTGCGGAAGTTGTCTGCGCACTGAGTTTGGGGTACCTTTGCGGCGGTGATCCCCCGGCGCCGTGCATAGACCGATCCGCCTAATTCCTCCTCGGTATAACCTACGAGAAACACCGCGGAGTCGCGGTTACGCAGGGTCGCACCGCAGACGTGGGAGGCATCCTCTACCACACCGAAGCCGGTGCAGAGAAAGGTGACCGGGATGTTGACCGGTCCGGCATCGGTTTCAAAGTAATTGTAGAAGCTATCTTTGCCGGAAACAAACGGCGCGGAATAGGCTAAAGCGGCATCTCTCATACCCTTGGCGCATTCGACGAGACGTCCCAGCTCCGCCGGATTTTCCGGATTCCCCATGCAAAAGTTATCCAAGAGGGCAATTTTATCCGGATCGGTACCGATGAGTATCAGCTGACGCACCGTCTCGTCTACGGTTCCCGTTCCCATGGCATAGGGATCATATTTCCCCCATTCCGGAAGCAGGGAAAGAGCCAGCGACATCAGCCCGGTTGAACCATCGACCGCAATGACCGAACCATCCTGCGGCGCATCCCCGGCAGCTCCGGCCAGTGGCTTGAGGACCGTGTTGCCCTGCACTTCGTGGTCGTATTCTCGGATGATGGGTTCCCGCGAAACAATGGCAAAATCGGACATGATTTCACGCAGGTCATCGGATAAATGATCGGCATCCGGAGAGGAGACGACCGGCTGCGCGGGGGGATTGTACACCGAATGCAGCTGCTTCACCGGGGCATCGTGCAGACGCTCGCTTTCCAACTCACAGACGCATTCCCCGTGGTGGAAAACACGCAGCACACCGCTGCCGGAGGCTTCCCCGAGTACGGTTAACTCGGTTTGGTAAGTGGTTGCAAGCTGCCGAAGTTCTGCAACATTTTCCGGGCGCACTGCCGCAACCATGCGCTCCTGCGATTCAGAGAGGAAGATTTGCCACGACTCCATGCCCTCTTCCTTCAGGGGGGCGCGCTCCAAGTAGAGTTCGCCGCCGGTTTCGGAAAGCATTTCACCGGCTGCCGATGAAAAACCTCCGGCTCCGCAATCCGTCACAAACTCCAAGAGTCCGCGCTCCCGAGCAGCAAGAATAACATCTAAGGTCTTCTTTTCTTCTATCGGATTACCAATTTGGACGGCCTGTTGATCTTCGGAAGCCGAAGCTTCACCCATGGCAGCGGAGGAGAATGTGGCACCGTGCAGTCCGTCCTTACCGGTACGCCCGCCGATAACGACCACGAGCATTCCCGGGGTTACGTGTTTGGCAATATCTTTTTGGGGGATGACTCCTGCTGTACCGCAAAAAACGAGTGGATTAAAGATGTAAGCCGGATCAAATTGAAGGGCTCCGACGACTGTGGGTATGCCCATGCGGTTGCCGTAGTCGCGTACACCGTGCACCACTCCGCGCAGTATCCCCAGCGGGTGAATAATATGGTGCCCGGCAGTCTCTCTTTCATCGGTATCCGGGGCTCCGAAACAGAAAACATCTAAATTGGCGATGGGTTTAGCTCCTTTCCCCGCCCCCAAAATATCGCGAATAACACCCCCGAGCCCGGTATTCGCGCCGGCGTATGGTTCAATGGCACTCGGGTGATTGTGGGTTTCCGCTTTCAGGCAAAGCGCTAGGGTGTCGTCCAAACGGATGAATCCGGCGTTATCGGAGAAGCAGCTGAGCACAAAGTCGGGTTTGCCTGCCATAATTTGCATACTCGGCTGCCGGATGAAGGTATCGAAGAGGCTGTGGATAAGCTCCGTCTTACCCTGCACGGTGTGGTGCACGGTGGCTGCGAAGATGCGGTGTTTGCAGTGTTCGGACCATGTCTGCGCAATAACTTCCAGCTCAACATCCGTCGGCTCACGCCCAAGCTCACAAAAGAGTCGCTGAACCGCCAGCATGTCTTCCGTAGAAAGGGAGAGCTTCATATCCTGACTCAACTGCGTGAGTTCCCCCGCTCCGAGTTCCCGTATGGGTATATTGCGATAAAGGGCTTTCATGAGATTGTCCATGAGTGGATAGCCGGGTTACAAACATCGCGACAGAACCGAGCTGCCAAAGTCGCTCTGTCCCCCGCTCCGTAAATGTATATTTTTTGAGAGATGGAGAGCCGGTGTAGGGTAAAAGCTAAACCGCTACGCCCGGCATAATTGGACATGATAGCTTCTTTCTCCAAGTCCAGTACTCCTTTTTTAATCCCGTACGAGATGCAGAATAATTCGCCGGAAAAGGCGGGTGTGCCGTCCTCTACCACATTCTGAGATATGGTATCGACTAAAACGGTGCGCAAATACTCACGAGCGGCATCGATATCCCCTTCGCAGTCCGCTGTGTACAGCCGACTTTGCCTGAAGGTCAGTTTGTCGGCTATGGGGGTGTACAACAAACGATTCGCGTCCGCCGCAGGTCGAAAACGACTGAAGACTTCAAAATGTAGTTGCTCCATGTCTTAAACGTCGGATGTCGAAATTTATTTTTGCAGACGGTTAAGGACTTCAGCGTAAGATTCCATAAATTCGCCTAACCCTTGCCGAAAACGGTCTTTATCCATTTTTTTACCGGTCGCTACATCCCACAAACGGCACGTATCCGGCGATATTTCATCGGCAAGAACAATCCGGGAAGGGTCGGTGATGAGCCGCCCGAATTCCACTTTGAAATCGATCAACCGCAGATTAGCCTGAAGAAAGAAGGCTTTGAGGGTAGAATTGATCAAGAGAGCCATGTGTTTGATTCGTGCACACTCATCTTCCGTAGCAGCCCCCATCTCGCGGGCATAGTCATCGTTGATAAAGGGGTCATTCAGTGCATCATCCTTGTACGAAAATTCTACGATCGGTTTCCCAAAAACCGTGCCTTCTTTGACTCCCATGCGCTTGGAAAATGACCCGGCAGCTACATTCCTCACAATCACCTCGAGAGGTAAAATGCTGACCTTCCTCACCAACAGGGTTACTTCGTCCACATCTTCAATCAAATGCGTGTGTACTCCACGCTCTTCCAGCATCTTGTAAATTATAAGAGAGATTGCCTTATTCAGGTGCCCTTTGTTGGCAAAATCCTCTTTCTTTACGCCGTTAAAAGCTGTCGCAGAATCCTTAAACACCATACGCAGTACATTCGGATCCTCCGTAGCATATAATCGCTTTGCCTTGCCTTCGTAGATAGGTTCCATAATCGTAACTTGACCCGCACACATTGTATACAAACTCACCTCACTTGTCAATGAAAATTTCCCCTTACCACAAGAAAATCCACATCCCTCCCATAAAACCGCCCCGCATCCAACAATACGCGGCACCCATTGCCCCTCCACAAGCACACCACACCCGCCACTCCCCGCCGCTGAACCGGGGAGTACCGCTTGCGTTGGGCGGGCTTCGTTTCCGTGGCGGGACGCGCAACGGAGCGCGCATTATTTGCAAATCAAAAATCTAAAATCAAAAATGGGGAAGGAGGGAAGGCGTGGTGGGCATTGCGGTGGGGCGGCAAGAGCAGCGGTTCAGGGCGCGCACTTGTCTCAATCAAAAATCAAAAATCAAACCCCCCAAAAAGCTTCCCGCCATGCCTACCACACACTCCTACCGCATGTGCTGCTCCTTGGCTTTGCATCGTAAAAAATCCTTGCGCCACGGCAGCGCCTAGAATTTCAATCCTAAATCAAAAATCAAAAATCAAAAATGCGGAGGGGGGGAAAGGTGTGGTGGGCACCGTGGCGGGGTGGCAGGAGCAGCGGTTCAGTTTGCCCGCCGGTTAAGGGCGGCAACCCCCGGCGGGCAGAGTTAATTATGAAAGAAGAGATTTCTTCTGGGAGGTATTAAAACACGAGTCCGTGTTCTTGTCAAGAAATTCTTCTCATTTTTTTTACCCCACCCAACTTTTTTACGAGTTGGGTGGGAGGCTGTTTAACAAAGCATGTTGTACAGGAGAAACAAGCACTCTAAAACCCACTCCACGAGTAAAGGACTCGTGTCCAACATGCGCATTGTTCTCTTTCCCATAATTAACGCCGGTTTGTTGCCGTCCGGCGCGTGCAGTATACCATTGCACACGTTTCTGAGCAAGCATAAAATCTAAAATCAAAACCCAAAAGTCCTTCTCCACCACTGAACCGCTGAACCGCAGTCCCACCGCAAATGCCCACCTCCCCACCGCATTTACGATTTTAGATTTACGATTGACGATTTAAGAAGTTAGGCGCTGCCGTGGCGCTGAACCGCTGCTCCTCCACGGCACACCCCAATGCCCGCCCCCAATCCGCCCTGCCGCATTTACGATTTTAGATTTACGATTGACGATTTAGGAAGCTAGCGCGCTCCGTTGCGCAAGGATAGGAAGTTAGTTACGAGGCAAAGCCGGGAAGCACCGCCTGCGTCGGAGGACACCATACCACAGCACTTCCCAAAGTCAACTCTTTTCTTCAATCAAAAATCAAAATCCCAAAAGTCCTTCCCCACCGCCCCCTCCACAACCTGCCGATAAACCGCGGCTCACCACATACCCGGAGGGCATGTTCCGTGGCGGGACCGCGCAACGGAGCGCGCATTATTCCTCAATCAAAAATCTAAAATCAAAAA
>CAZJIH010000048.1:0-15698 GCA_964545935.1 uncultured Akkermansia sp.
TCGATCTTTCATGGTTCAGCTCGTATCGTACACCATACCTTCCACCTTGTCAAGTATATTGAACTAATGAACACACCCGTACGCTCATACCCGGATGTGGTGTATGAGTCTTTGCGTATTCCGCAGCCGACGGATGATGAGGCGCATGTTTTTGAGACACCGGCGGCGGCGAGCGGGCAAGGGCAACAGGCGGAGGCTGCTGCGGCGGCGGCTTTTGTAAAAAAAAAAGGTGAGTCGGTTTTAGCGGCGGATGAGGGGGAGGAGGATACGGGTGAAAAGGCACCAGCGCGGCGTGTGTCGATTATTGATCGGGAGGCTTTGACGGATACGCTGACTGAGATTTTCCGTGCGGCTTATGTGGGGGATACGGAGGAGGAGGCGACGGAGGCGGCAAACGCGAAGGAGGATTGCCGCAGTGATGACCCGGAGCATTGCCGTGTGCATGGGACGCCGCTGAAGAAGAAAAGTCCTTGGACACAAGCAAGGCGGAAGCAATATGACATCTACCATCAAAAGCACAAACAAATTAAAGAGAATTTGATAAAAAACATCCCGCAGACAACAGGGGATGTGTTTTCGCTGCCCCACATCGGTTTGCAAAATGTTTGTGTCACACGCTCCTCTATGGGGGAGATGATCGGCGTTAAAGCGGTGAAAACATCCATTCTTAACGGATGTCCTACGGATGCCCACTTCGAAGCAGCTTCAAAATACAAAAGCACACTTCAACATTCAACTCGTGGGGCATCCATACAACCGACAAAAAAAGAAAAGTATATTAAAGAAATCATTCCCTTATCTGCCCCATTTACAGCTTCGAACAAAAGAAACTATATCGCCCATTTCAAAGTTCATGTTCCACTCGACACAAGAGAACCGAACAAAGTATATTTTATGAACCTAGAAAAGGCAAAAAAGTCAGGCTCCAAACTGGAGGGGCGGACCTCTTTCCAGAACACAGGAGCCTGACTACGACACCATTTAACCACTCTTTGCCACAAAGTCAACACTAAAAAATAAAAAAAATGGAATATCGACCTTTTTCATACGATTATCTTGACTGGCTGCGGACGCAGCTGCTGGAGTTCGGCGCGCCGGAGATCACGGAGGAGAATCTTTTTGACTGCCGCAATCTCGACCTCGTGGAGAGGGTGCGCAAGGCGTTGACGTCCGCGCTGGGGTGGTGTGTGGTGTTGGATTTGCCGCAGGCGGAGCCGGTGGAGGATAAGGAGGATACGTACGCGCTGGTGCACGCGATTTCTGTGACGTTGACGGTGCTGCGCGGGCCGCTTTGCCGTGTGGATACGACGGCGGTGGCGGAGACGCTTTACAGGTTTTTTCTGACGCGGCATTTTCGTGCGGTGCCGGGGCTTTTCGCGCCGGATGTGGCGTGCGGGCCTTACCGTAATGAGATTGATACGCAGGGGAATTATACGCAGAGTTTTACGCTGACCGCTCAGGCGGATATTACGAAAGACTAAAGACACACGAGTTATGCCTGATCCTGAAGTAAAGATAAAGTTTACGTCGGAGTACGATGATGCGGCGGCGAAGGAGGCGTTGCTGGATTTTGAGAATTTGCCCATTCAGGCGGGTGGGTTGATTGAGGTGATTAACCAGAATTACGCGGCTCTGGAGCAGATGGCGGAGGCGCTGCGGCAGACGACGGATGGGCTGCGTGAGCATGTGGCTGCCCTTGACCCGGCGGCGGAGGGGTATGACCGCGCGGTGGCGAATTGCCGGAGTTATATCGCGCGGCAGGTGGCGCTTTCGCAGCAGTGTGAGGCGGTGCGTAACAGCATCATGGAACAGGCGGGGACGGTGCTTGATTTGTCGAAGGCTCTGGAGAAGGGGCGCATGTCGGAGGCGCAGTTTGAGGAGGAGCTTGAGGGGCTTTCGCAGGAGGGGATTAAGGCGGAGCAGACGATTGAGAGGCTGGCGGCGCGGTTGGATGCGATGAATGCTTCGCAGAAGGCGGCAAATCTGAATACGAAGGCGCCGGAGGCGGCATCTTCAGCTGTTCATAACCCCTTGCAAATACCCGGTTGCACACTGCACGTCTCCAACAACGCACGCCGAAAATCCAGCACGTTTATCCGTATCACTCTCGGCGCTATCTCCAGCACACGCACCTCATGCGTACGCTGCAACCTCGCCAAAAGCTCCGCTACGTACGACTTCGACACGTCATACTGCTGCGCCAACGTCGACAACGCCGCCCACTCCTGACCCGTCAACCTCCATACCTCAACCTTCGCTATGTCTCGTTCGTCTGTCTTCATAGGTCGTTTTCTGTTACTTTTATTTTTTCATCCGCCGCTTTCGCAGCAGCTCGTACCGCCGCCTCGCCGATGACCATTTTGGCGAAACCGAGAATTGCGTTGCGCGCGTAGTCCCCGATGTCTGTTTTGCCGTTTTTTCCCATGGCTTGACCAACTCGGAGGAGCTCCTCGTCGGAAAATGGAATTTTTATCTGGAATTTTGAATTTTTCATGGTCTTTGTCTTGCGGACGTCAATATCTTATCACTTATTCATGCTTTCGTCAATATAAAAATTTGAAATTATCAAATAAAATTTTGCAATTTGCAGGAAGATGTGAAATTTTCAATTTTCCCCGTGCGCATATTGATAAAAAGAAGATATTATGGTATACTCAGGGCATGGACATACAGGAAATCAGGCAGAGGTTGAAGGACTTGGGTATCAGCCGTGCGGAGTTTGCCGAGCGCATCGGGGTATCGAAGCAAACGCTGGACACATGGCTTTCCGGTTGCCGAGCGATATCGAAGCAGCGCATGAATGTTATTGAGTACGTTTTGGCGCACTGCAATGGCGGGGAGCAGGAGAAGGTAGAGGAAGTGCTGAGTGTGGCTGAGACCGAGGATGAACCGAAGTCTCAGCCGCGTGTACGGTATGTGGTCGCTCCGCTCACCGAGGGGGAATTCGCAATCATGCTCCGAGCAGCTGCTATTCTCGGTATGTCCGAAAACGAATTTGCACACCATGCGCTGTTATCGGAGTCCGAAAATGTTATCGATATGACAAAAATTACCGGACAGAAGAGTGTTTAGCGGAGCTGTTAAAGTCACATCGTCCACACCTGCTTCGGCATGACCTCCTCCAACCACGCCCGCGCAGCCTCGTTGCGCCTAACTCCTTCACTTCGTATTTGATCACCTCCGTGTTGCCACACGACGAGGTCATCACTTTAAATTTATTGGGATAGGTGTGAACGCCGAACTTACGGCTACCGCTGCTCCGCCAATTACCACTTCCGTATCCCCCTAGAATGCGGTCATCTTTTCACCCTTAAATTCAAATTCCACACAATTTTGGATTGACCCCGACTCCGCTCCCTGCGGAGCGGGGGGGATTCGAACCCCCGGTACGGGTTTATGCCCGTACGACCGTTTAGCAAACGGTTGCTTTCAGCCTCTCAGCCACCGCTCCAAGGACGCGAGTGAGTATAACGCATCATCGTAAAATGTCAACTGAAATGTGAGATTAATTAAGAAAAAAACGCATCTGCTCCAACAAAGACGGCAGCTTTGCGCTAGGATGTGATTTCGTTGCCGGATAACACAGGAATGATCAAGCATTCTTGGGACAAATGTGGTTGACAAATGTGCGTAGGAGTGGTCCAATGGGCGACGAGCTCGGGAATAGCCCGGGTCGCTAATACTTGACGGTGGGGGGTACTCCTGTCATCTGCCGCATCGGAGGACGGTCACGAGTGCCCGTGGCGACTCAATTTTTTCGGACGTCTGTCGGATTGTAAATTATTTTTTTGAGACGGATGCCGATTTTACGCTGATAGTCTTTTTTACTTCCGGGAGACCGACCGGGCGAATTGTGATTGTTGCCTTACCGGAAGCTCCGCGTTTTCCGCGCACGATGGCAAGGATACGTCCGTTGAAAAAGCGTTGATGTAAGTCCTGCATGCAAGTCTGCTCGATAGGGTTACCGTTGCAGAAGCCTATGAGTTCTGCCGGTCCTTCGATTGCGAAGCTCACCTCACGACAATCCGTCGGTACCACATTTCCGTCGGTATCGGTGGTAGCGAGTTCGATGAAACAAAGGTCACGCCCATCCCCTTTGATACGCTCCGAATCGAGAACCGCCTGCACCTGCGATGAAGCACCGGTAGTCACCACCTTATCCTCCGCCCAAGGTTTACCGTCTTTCTTTACCACCACAGAGATTTCGCCGGGTTCGTAGACAACATTTTCCCACACAAAGCGATAAGCGGTCCTTGAAGCACCGGAATTCTGAGGAATACGCGCACCTTTACCTTCCTTATCTTTGCGGCATACGCCTTGGCTCTTTCCGTTGACAAAGAGCTCGGCTTCGTCGCCGGAGCTGAAGCACATGACAGGCGTAACCTGACCCTCCCTGCCCTGCCAATTCCAGTGGGGGAGTAGATGAGCGAAGCGGGCGTCGGGGTTCCAGCGACTCTTGTACAGATAAAACACATCCTTGGGGAAACCTGCCAAATCAATGATTCCGAAATACGAACTCCTACTCGGTGCCTTATTTCCCATAGCATGCAGTTGATCCATGATTTCTTTTTTCTCTTTCTCACTCAGTGCCTGCAGGTTACCGACATTTGAGGCGTCCTGATTATACGGAGTGGGCTCGCCGAGATAATCGAACCCCGTCCACACATATTCTCCGGCGGTTTTCGGTTCCGCGTCATGCGCTGCGAACTCAACATCCGCGCAATATCCCCAAGCTACGGCCGCCACCCCGTATGCGCTGACCTGGAAAGCACTCGCTCCCTCATGCCCATGCCACTTCAGCGGGAATAAATAAAAGCCGCGAGTACCGATACCGGATGCGGTTTCCGACCCATAAAAAGGTTTATTCGGGCGTTTCATCGCGTACTCCTTATACATACCCGGCTTGTAATTAAAGCCCATTACATCCAGCACATCCCCGAAACCATTCCATGCGCCGTTGCCGTTGTTGACACCCACGGTGTACGGACGAGTGACATCGTACTTACGGAATTCATCCCGCAACTTCCTGTTCACTTCACACCCGTGCGGAGTTCCGATTTCCGTAATTTCATTGCCGCCGCTCCACATGATGACACACGGGTGATTGCGGTCGCGTTTTACGAAATTGCGCACATCTTTCTTCCACCATTTTTCCCAATCTACGTGGTATCCGTTGACTTTATCATATTTTTGAGCCTCCCAGATATCGAAGAGCTCATCGAGCACAAGCATACCCTGTTCATCGCAGACATCCAGAGCCTCCGGAGCCGGCGGATTGTGCGAGGTACGTATCGAATTACATCCCATCTCCTTAAGTTTACGCACTTTGCGTTCCCATGCCTTCTTGTAAAAAGCGGACCCGAGAGCACCCAAGTCGTGGTGTTCGCACACACCCTGCAATTGCACTCGCTTACCATTCAGATAAAACCCGTCCGGTTTCCACTCAAGAGTGCGTACCCCGAATCGTGTAGAATGTTTCTGCGCTGCCTGTCCGGGCTGCGTGATAGTTGTGGTAAGTGTGTAGAGGCGCGGAGATTCACAACTCCAAAGTTTCGGACGATCCAAGCGTAGCACCTGTTCTACCGTACGTGTTACGCCGGGGGGCAGCTCCACCGATACGTCCTGTGCCTTAACAGCGGAACCTATCCCTTGCGCTATCGTGAGTGTTACGGGCTGTTCCCCGGTGTTTTCTACCTCCGTCTGCACCTTAACTGTTGCCGCATCCGGTGTAATCTCCGGGGTCGTTACGTAAATTCCGTTGTACGCAAGATGCGCCGGCGATGTGTGAGATAACCGGACATGGCGGTAGATGCCCGCTCCGGGATACCACCGCGTGGAAAGTGGTTTGTTACTTGCCTGCACGGCAACTAAATTCTTACCGGGTTTCAAAAAGGGCGTAATATCCACGCGAAAGGACGCATACCCGTATGCCCATTCCCCCGCTTTTTCCCCATTCACGTATACCTTCGGATGCGACATAACCCCTTCAAAATCAAGATAATACCTGTCTTTCTGCGCTGTAAAGTCCTCCGGAATATCAAATGTTTTACGGTACCAACCATATCCATTCCACGGAAGTTTGCCGGTTTCATTGGGTTCATCTTTCAAAAACGGACTCTCGATGGCCCAATCGTGGGGCAACTGCACCGGTTTGAATCCCTTGTCGTCATAGTCCGGGTCGGACGGCTTCTTTGTCCCCTTCGCCTTAACGAGGTCGATGCGTTTACCGTCAGTTCCGAGTATTTCGATTTCTCGTATACTCGGCCATGCATTGTTACGCGATTCCGGGAAATGCAGAGTGATTCGGGATACAATTTTGCCGCCTACCTGATCCGTTGTTTCTGCGTCCTGCATGGTCGCGGTATGGGTTTCACTCCCTACTCCATCCGTCAATTTGTATTCTATTTCCACTTTCTGGGGGTCCTTTTTCTCCCAAATGATGTGCAATTCCTTAATCAACTTCTGCTTCGGTAACAACACAAGGGTCTGTCCGGCTCTGCCGCTACTCGCGCACCAGCGCGTGTCCTTATTTCCGTCTATAGCTTGATTGACGGGGTAGTCTTCCTGAGAACCTGAGGGGGAGTAAATTCCTTCCGCCATGTCTTCGGGAGGTACGCTCCCGAAGTACCGGAATTTCCACCCGAAGTCAAAAGTTTCTCCTGCTTTCCCGGTTTCACCGCCGAATACGACGGGGGCTACAGCCATGGCTGCCGCCACGCCCCCGAGTGTGTATAGTATGTTTCTTTTCATGTTTATAAAAGTACTATCAAATTGTCTACGTTATTTTTCCGAATTTTCTTTCATTACAAGCTCCTTAATTGTGCTTCGAATTGCCGAAATTGTATGGCTTCAAGTAAATCTCCGTCCTCAATTTCTTCCCTACCCGCTAAGTCTGCTATGGTTCGTGTAACACGTAAAATGCGATCAAACGCACGGGCTGAAAGTCCGAATTGCTCTACCGCCGTAAGTAATAGGTCTTGCTGTTGCCCGGATAGGGGACAATACCGTCGTATCATTTTGCCGCTGAGACGTGCGTTGCATACCGCGGATGTGCCGGCGTAGCGTGCTTGTTGACGCGCCCGTGCTGCTGTCACTCTCTGCCGTATCGTTGCGCTGTTTTCACCGTCCGGTTTACTGAGCAGACCCGCCGTATCTACCGCCGGCACTTCTATGAGCATATCAAAGCGATCTAACAACGGTCCGGATATCTTCTTACGATAACGCGCTATGTCCGCCGGACGACAGTGGCAGGGGTGCCGACGATCTCCTAAATACCCACAGGGACACGGATTCATGGCGGCTACAAGCATAAATTGACAGGGGAAATCCACTGAACCGCTGGCTCGTGATATGGTTATCGTTCCGCTTTCTAACGGTTGCCTCAACGTTTCCAGCGTGCGACGACTGAACTCCGGGAACTCATCCAAAAAGAGTACGCCGTGGTGAGCAAGGGTTATTTCTCCCGGGGTAATCGTTGTACCACCGCCCATGAGTCCTACATCCGAGATAGTGTGGTGCGGAGCTCGGAAAGGGCGATGTGCCAACAATCCACGCCCCGCCGGCAATAATCCGCATACCGAATGGATTTTACTTGCTTCAAGTGCCTCATTCTGTGTCATCGGCGGCAAAATTCCCGGTAAACGGGCTGCCAACATACTTTTACCGCTGCCGGGTGACCCGCACATGAGTAAATTGTGTCCGCCGGCGGCTACAATTTCCATGGCACGGCGTGCGTAGGGCTGCCCCTTTACCTCATCAAAGTCCGGCATGTCTTCGTCTTCCCCGTTCACAAATGTCGGCAGCTGCGGTCGGTGCGATGCCGGGTCAAGCAGTGTATCCCAAGCTTCCCGTAAATCCCGCACGGGGTATACCTGCATATCTTCTACCACTACCGCCTCCGCAGCGTTTTCCGTACTCACCAGCAATCGCCGCATCCCGGCTTCCCGCGCTGCTACCGCCTGCGGTAGTATGCCTCGTATCCCCCGCACGGCTCCGTCCAGTGCCAACTCCCCTACGATGCACCAGTCATTCAAATCTTCGGGTACGCGTCGCCGAAATCCGTCCGGTAGCCCGGAATAATTATTCTGGATCGCCATCTCCAAACCGAGCGCGATCGGCAAGTCAAAGCCGGGGCCTTGTTTTTTTACATCCGCCGGTGCCAGATTTACGGTAACAGCGATTTGCCCCGGGCAGAAGAAGTGGCTATTTTGCAAGGCTGATGTAACGCGTTGCACACTTTCCCGCACCGCTGTGTCCGGTAACCCCACCACACTGAACCTTCCCACCTCTTCCACCTTCTGCACATCCACTTCCACCTGCACCTCATAGCCGGTTATCCCGATGACAGCTGTTGAATGTAACCTTGTAATCATAAGTGCTTATTTGACAATAACCGCGGAACCGACAGATAGCTTTTCAAAGAGGATAGCACAGGCTTCCGGAGGGACTCGTACGCATCCGTGTGAAGCTCCGCTGCGATAAACACTCCCGACATGCATTCCGATAGCTCCGTTAAATCTCATCCAATAAGGCATCGATGCGCCCAAAAAATGAGCTCCCTTAGGTGCCTTTTGCCACGATTTCGCATCCCCTTTTACCGTGGTATTGTTGGCATCTACAAAACTTCCGTAGCTCGAGGAACGATGCTCCCGTTTCTTTTCTATGATGCGGTATTTACCGCGTGGGGTTTCGTGCCCGCCTACCCGCCCGGAGCATACAGGAAAATCCATAGCTATTTGTTCGTTGATATAGAGGCGACCGCGTTGTTCTTTCAGTAGTATTTCCACACGCGATTTTTTCGGTGCATATTGCTGCAGTGCTGCCCCGCGCCACATATCGCGTGATTGGCTGTATGCGGGACTCGCTATGAATGCTTCGAAGGTGCGCGGTACCTGCTTGTTTTTCGCGGCTGCCTCCGCTTCATCTCCGCTGCGAACACTCTCCCGACTTCCGGTTTGACTGCATGCGCTTAATCCTAAAACTACGGCGATAAATATGGTAATACTGCGTATCTTCATTTCTCTCGGTAGGGTTCTAATCTCGCTGCAAATTCTCGCGGCAATGTTGCTTTCACTACCACGTCGTTCCCTTCATATTCTGTGTGCAATACTTTGCCGTCGCGGTGCATCAACGCTATCATTCGACTCTCCGCTTGGGGTATGCGGTATGTCTGCGTGTTCACGCGATGGGAGAGCATGTCTACGCAGGCGGTCAACAGCTCGGATAAACCCCGTTTATATAAAACGCTTATACCCAAACATGTACGTTCTCCGACCGCAGTGCGTAATTGTCGCATGACCTGCCCTACTTTTTCCGGAGGTAATTTGTCTGTTTTGTTCGCCGCAACTACCATCGGTTTCTCTCCGGCTCCGAGTTCTGTAAGTACCTGACACGTCGTTTCATAGTGGTGCATGGCTTCGGGGTCACTCACATCTACCACGTGTATCAAAAAATCCGCGAGTACGACTTCTTCAAGCGTGGATTTAAAGGCTTCTATCAAACGATGCGGTAAATTGCGTATAAATCCCACGGTATCCGTGAGCACCAAGGGTTGCCCATCGGGTAATTCTATCCTGCGACCTGTGGTGTCGAGTGTGGCAAATAAAATATCCTGTACAAGAACCCCCGCCTCCGTAAGCGCGTTCAGTAAACCGGATTTACCGGCATTGGTGTAACCGACTATCGCTGCCATGGGTATTCCCTGCCTCTGCCGTTCTTTGCGTTGTGTAACCCGTTGACGTCGTACATCTTCGAGTTCATTGCGTATGCTGTTAATTCTCGCGTGGGCTAAGCGCCGGTCTACTTCTATTTGCTTTTCTCCTTCTCCTCTGGCTGCGGCTCCGCCTCCCTTGCCTCCCCCGGCTCCCCCACGCTGCCTGTCCAAGTGTTTCCACATCCCGGCCATGCGCGGTAGGGCATATTGCATGCGCGCCAAGTCTACCTGCATTACGGCTTCTCGGGTGCGTGCACGTTTCGCAAAGATGTCTAATATGACCTCTTCCCGGTCCATCACAGGCATGTCCGTATATTTTTCCCATTCCCGTTGCTGTCCGGGACTCAGTAGGTTGTCAAATATCAGACAATCCGCTCCCACTTGCTCGGCTATATCGCGTATCTCCTCCGCTTTTCCCACGCCGCACAGGTACTTCGCCTGTATCTCCCGCGTTCGTACTATGCACACATTCGCTACCCCATAGCCTAAATTTTTTACTAAATCCACAAGCTCCGCCAGCAAAGTCACTCGCTCCGCCGGTTTTTCCCCGGGGAGACCTATCCCTACCAACATAGCACGCTTAGGCTCTACCTGCGTGTCTCGTATCTCAAAGGACATACCTTATCACTCAAAACGCTGTGATCGTGTCACCGGCACATCCCGTAGATAATCATTCTTCCCGCTGCACGGGCATTCTCCGCACGAGCTTATCAACATGCTCCCTACAAGCACCCCGATGCACATTATCAGACATGTTTTCATACGCACATTATTCAACTACATTTTCCCACAAATTGCAAGACTAAAAGTGTGGGCGAACCGCGGTTCAGTCTTGACTTTCGTTAAATAAGTTATAAGATACAGAACATGCCGGAGCAACTTATCTACACAAAATCAAACTCAATTTTCGGAAGTGTTGTACAGCGCCTGTGCAGAGCCGTGAAGTCGGGCTATGGGGTAGTGGGAAAAACGCGGGGAATGAGCTTGGCTACGGAAGAAAATTTACTCAGGATAGCAAGTCGGGGGATAGCACCGGAAGACCTCAATCCCGGTGCCCGGTACTTTTACAAGCCGGATTTTTGCGATGGCACAACGCAACACATATTCGGGTGTACGCGGGGGATAAAAGATGGTGCGGGGGATTACATCAGTCACTTCTTTGTCTTGAAAGAGGAAGAAGTGCAAATGATGTGGCACGAGGGGTGCACACTTACCCCGGCAGGTGTCCTTTTGGTGCTGGAAGAAGATGGCTTCCGGGTACAAAGTTGGCAAGGGAAAGCTCGGTGGCTGGAAGATACCGTACCGGCTTGGGTGAATGTCGAAAGTAAGTTGCAGGCAAATCAACAACCTACTTGGCTGCAATATACCGGCTCACGTGAAACTGCTGCTATTCTGCAGGACCCGCGCTTCCGCGAAGCTTGTATGCTCGCGCTGCCGGTCGGTACACCTACACCCGATATGCTCCGTCTCCTGCACGAAGCCGTTTGCATGCGCAGTGATCTCGGGTGGGGTACCCCGCTGTATACCCACGGTGGTCCGGAAGTTACTGATATGAAGTGTGTGATGTTACTTGGTAACATAGGTAGTCACATGCAGCGCCGTGCTGCTATGGTTGGGCTTCCGGTTCTGGAAGTTACCCCGCAATTAGCCGCTCACCCGGCTGCCTCCGTTCCTCCCGGTAATCCCTCTATCCCGCCTATGCCCCCCCCGCCCCAACGCCATACCACAGCGAATGTTATTCACATTGAGCGTGGTACATGGGGCGATGATCCACCTCCGCAGTCCGGAAATTTCTTTCGCAGCTCAGGTAAGTTCGCCTTTTGTTCGTTATTGTTTTTGGCTCTCTGCGTTGCAGGTTACTACGTATGGCAGAATTTTGACGTGGTAAAAGAGGGTGTGGACAGTGCCGTGCGGGAGACCGAGAAATTAACCAAGGAACGAGAGCAGGTGCCGGTAGAGTCGGCAGATATCCCGGAACAAACCGCTCCTTCCCTCAGTGAAGAAGATGAAAAATTATTGATGGGGTTTCTTGCGCCGGTAATGCCGGGGGGGAGTTTGCCGGATTGTCTCGTACGGCTTTTGCAAAATAGTACGACCGTGCAACTGAACCACGGGAAATTGGGCATCTACCCCCTCGACAATACGAGCGAAAAAGCTCGTTGCTTTGAGTTAGACAGCGAGGGTGATTCCGCCGTACTGTCTCCCACCGAGCAACCGGGGTGTTGGACTCTGTCTCTACGCCGAGTCGGAGAAGATAACATCGAAAAAAATTATATATTACGCTTTAAAAATAACCTACTACATGGTGTAACAGACGAGGAAGGGCATTCGTTTGCTCTCTTACTGCCCATTCCTGTGGAGCAGGAGCATGTCGGCGCGGTGCTCTTACTGCCGAAATGGGAGATAGTTTGTTCGGGTAACTTTTCCCCGAATAAGGACTTTACCGACTCCTTCTCCCCCCGATTTCTACCGGATTTCTTCGAATTTTCTTCCCACAAGTTGCGCTTTAAACCTTCAATTGTAAAAAAAGCTTTCCGAGGCGCCGACGGTGCCGTAACCTGTTTTTTAGGGCATGTCTCACTCCCAACAGCTTTCGCTCGCCATTCATTTTCTTTGACTTCTGATACATCCGGGGATCTGACGGACATCGAGTTGACTCCTGTACCCGCCCAAAGCGATGAGTCCTTCGTTCGCTGTCGTCTTCAAGGATCATGCAAGTTCGACTTTACTGATGCACTTGTGAAAGCTGTGGAAAGCCAAGCCAACCAACCGCGCGGTGCCCGTTCACACGGAAAAAATCAACCTGCCGGTTTAGCGGGTTTGTTTGAAGCTGTGTCGAATGTTATAGAAAGTACCGGTCGCAAACGCTCAAATGCTATTACTGCTTACGTCAGTTTATTTACGGATGATTCCTTTACTTCTTTTTGCGCGAGCGAATTAAGTCACATGCCTATGCCTCATGAGTCCGGCTTTTCAAAAAACGGTAACCGCCTCCGAATTGACACCAAAACCATGCAACGCTTAGAAAAATTTGATTACCCGGGTATTCGTCGTTACCTCTGCGAATGGCTGAATAACGTCGCTAAACGTGAATTCTCCGTCCAAGCAGAACAATTCGCTCGCGCTCAAAACAAATCTATCCACTTGAAATTAATCAAAGTTCAAGCACCGGCACCGGGGGAACTGAGATGGACACTCAAGGTACAGGCAGAATGACTTCCTACTATCGCGAAATTGATACCTCGGTGGTGTGCGAATCTCGTGAAAACCTCACCGAAAGCACATCTGTCCCGATAAAATATGGATTTAGGAAAATGGAGCTATGGCAGGATGACGCGGAGTAGATTAAGTACGAAGTGAAGGTGCCGGGCGCAACAGAGTTGCGCAGGGGTGTTGGGAGAAGGCAAAGCGGAAAGGACGCAGGGGAATTAATTCGCACACCCGTGAAGTGGATACCCCTATAATACGCAGAGCGTCTGTAACCCGCATGAGGATTAGCCCTGCGGCGTTTATCAAAAATTTTCTCGGGACAGATTCGGTCGGAAATGTAGTTCTGTAAACATCGTGCTTGACTTTTCCGCCGGTCTGTGGCACAATGCCCTCGAGTGCGGCCCCGTCGTTCAATGGATAGGACGAAGGTTTCCGGTACCTTAGATGAGGGTTCGATTCCCCCCGGGGCTATGTTAAGGATGCTCTGCAAAGTGCCACATTGCGTTGAAAAATGTGGCACTTTTGTATTATAATGCTCGGCAATGCGAAGCATTCTGCATTACAACTCATGACAACACCGACTGCAAAATACTCCGGCACCTTCTCCCTGAACAAAGCCCCCAACTCCCCCTACTGGCTGGTCACCTTCGTCGGACCGGACGGCAGGCAAAAACGCCGTAGCACGAAAGTCCCTTATCGCGGCGGCATGTACCAAGGTGAACGCCTAACCGCCGTCCAAGCCCGCCGCTGAACCGCAGACC
This sequence comes from uncultured Akkermansia sp., assembly GCA_964545935.1. Classification (GTDB taxonomy): domain Bacteria; phylum Verrucomicrobiota; class Verrucomicrobiia; order Verrucomicrobiales; family Akkermansiaceae; genus Akkermansia. The sequence goes on from CAZJIH010000048.1 coordinate 13,684, forward strand.
TGCCGCGTCCGTCCTACCGCATGGGGTGACCTCCGGCATGTATGGTTATTTAGAGTAGATATACAGCGAGAAACCGTTGTATGAAATCGGCTCGGAGACCTTCCGGAAGAGGTGGGTGAAATGCGGGAAGTAGGCATCTGCCGTGTGTATGCCCGGTACGCGGGATACGTAAAGTTTACTGAGGTAGGGGAGCATGAGGGTATAGACCTGCGCTCCGCCGATTACCATAACTTCTCGGTCGATAAGGTCGATGGAGGTGAGTTCCGAGATATCGTGAATGACTGAAGCGCCCGTAGCCCGGTAGGAAAGGTTACGGGAGATGATGATATTCTGACGTCCCGGGAGTGGACGCCCGAGACTCTCGAAAGTAGCGCGCCCCATAAGGATGGGATGCCCCAGGGTACGCTGCTTAAAAAGGCGCAAATCCTCCGACAAATGCCAAGGGATTTTTCCCGCGTTCCCGATAGCACGGGATTCATCCATAGCGACAACTCCTGTAAATAGGATGTTCATACGGAGATATTCGCCTGAATATGCGGGTACGGATGATAGTTTTCGAGTGTAAAATCTTCGTATTGAAAGGCATCGATATCCTTTACGGCAGGATTCAGGTGCATGGTAGGGAGTGTACGCGGGTGGCGTGTCAGTTGAAGACGCGCTTGGTCTATGTGATTGAGATAGATATGCAAATCGCCGTATGTATGGATGAATTCGTATGCTTCGTAGTTGCAAACCTGCGCTACCATCATGAGGAGTAGCGCGTAACTCGCAATGTTAAACGGTACACCTAAAAAGAGGTCGCAGCTACGTTGGTAGAGTTGTAGACTTAAGCGGTTCCGGGAATAGGGTTCACTCGCCCGTAAGACGTAAAATTGAAAGAGGCAATGGCAGGGAGGAATCGCCATTTGCCCGAGTTGCGCTACATTCCATGCACTTACAATGTGGCGCCGCCCCCACGGGTCATTTTTCAATCCGTCAATGAGAACTGCAATCTGGTCGATGCTCCCGCCATGTTCATCCGACCACCTGCGCCACTGGTGTCCGTAGATCGGTCCGAGTTCACCGTCTACCCCAGCCCATTCATCCCATATAGTTACGCCGTTTTCCTGTAAATAACGCACATTTGTACCACCGGAAAGGAACCAAAGGAGTTCGTAAATGATGGAGCGTATGTGTAATTTTTTTGTGGTAAGACAAGGGAAACCTTCGAGCAGATTGAAACGAGCCTGGCGTCCGAATACACTGAGTGTCCCTGTACCGGTACGATCTTCGCGTCTTACACCATGCGTAAGTACGTCATCCAGTAAAGCCAAGTATTGTTCCATGCAAATGGGTGTTAAAATTATGGTGCGCCCCGGGGCAACTGAGGATACCATAAAATAAAAAAACACACAAGTGTTAATTTTTGATTACGGTTTCGGTGCCGATTTATCCCGATAAAATTAAGGACTGCTCTTTCTGCCGTATCCAAATTTGCCGCCCTTTGCGCGGTGTTCATTGCGTTCGACCGCACCGCCCATGATTTAATTTCCCATCCCCGTCAATACTTTTTTAATAAATTTTCGATTCTCTGGAAATTTTTGGGAAAGATTTCTCCGTTTTTTATTTTTAAGTATTGACACTTTAGAATGGTGATGTACAATACGCTTGGCGCGAGGGCTGAGACCTTTCCTACCGGAATATCTCTATTATGCATCGCGCTTTTTTATTTTCCGTGCTTACACGCCGCCTCGTCTATCTCGTTCGCCCATATAATCCTGAACCCGGTTTTTCGTTTCCTCCTTCATAACGACCGTCATTGTACACGCCGACGCGCATAAGGTCAAGCGGAGAGTGCCCGCCCGAATCCGCCCTGCCCGCAGGAGGCAAGACCCGACGCGGGTTGAGTGGTACCGTCAACGCTTTTTTTTAATAATTTTCGCTTCTTTGGAAATTTTTGGAAAAAATAACGGTGAATAAGCTTGACGACCGAGCGAGAAAGTGGTTGAATAGGGGCACGGTCGAAGGGGTCTCAG
>CAZJIH010000049.1:0-15367 GCA_964545935.1 uncultured Akkermansia sp.
GCAACGCACAGACTAAACCACAGGTCAGTCTGCCTATCTTATGTTGTAGTATATATTTTTTCATAATTTTACGTATTGATACACAGAGACTACTGCCGTAGACGAAGCAAAGCGTCCGGATGTCCCTGTCTAGCAGCTTTGATGTACCACTTCATTGCCTCCTGCGTATCCTTTGTTACACCCTCCCCCCTCTCGTAACATCGACCGAGAATATATTGGGCGTTCGGATGTCCCTGCTCAGCTGCCATACGGTACCACTTTACAGCTTCAGTCAAATCTTTTTCCACTCCGTTGCCGGTCGCGTAATGCATTCCGAGATTTATTTGAGATGTAACATTCCCGCGTTCAGCTGCCATGCGATACCATTTCAACGCTTCTGTCACATCCCTCTCGACTCCCTGCGCCGCATCGTAACACCACCCGATATTACACATTGCTCTCACATTTCCGCGTTCAGCCGCTTCTCGGTACCACTTTGCCGCTTCTTTCATATCCTTCTCGACACCTTCGCCCGCTTCGTAACAAAAACCGATGTTGAACATCGCCTCTGGATACCCCTGTGCTGCAGATAAGTAGTACCACTTGAGAGCCTCTGCGTAATCCCGTGTCGTGCCTATAGCGTTTGAATAAACGACACCGAGATAATTTTGCGCCTCCGCATGCCCCTGTTCAGCTGCCATGCGTAACCATTTTCCCGCCTCCGCTTCGTCATTGTTTCCGGTCTTTCCGCGCAAAAAACAAAAACCGAGACAGAATTGTGCATCCGCATATCCTTGTTCCGCCGCCGCACGATACCATTTGACTGCCTCGTTGATGTTACACTCCACCCCACCTCCGAACTCATAGCATTTTCCGAGTACAACCTGTGCGCGGGGAAACCCTTGCTCGGCAGACTTGCGCCACCACTTCAGTGCCTCGGTTGTATCTTCGTCTACACCGTCGCCGTTGGCATAGCACATACCGAAAAAGAATTGAGCTTCCGGGAGTCCCTGCTCCGCGGCGGCTCGGAAGTACCTTGCCGCCTCTGCCATATCCTTGTTTACACCCTGACCGTTCGCATAGCATATACCGAGGTGGTTCTGAGCCCTAACGTGTCCCTGTTCAGCCGCTTTGCGATACCATTTCACAGCTTCGGACATGTCTTTGTCGACTCCATCACCCATCTCATAGCAGAAACCGAGATCAAATTGCGCCTTTGCATCCCCGTTCTCCGCCTGAATCCTCAGCTCTTCCGGATTGCTCACCCGCGTGCCTTCGGTTTCACTCGCACTCACCATAGTCGCAAGCAACGCACAGACTAAACCACAGGTCAGTCTGCCTATCTTATGTTGTAGTATATATTTTTTCATAATTTTACGTATTGATACACAGAGACTACTGCTGCAGACGAAGCAGAGCGTCCCAATGCCCTTGTTTAGCGGCTTCGCGGTACCATTTCATTGCTTCCTGCATATCTTTTGCTACCCCATCCCCTTCCTCGTAACATTGACCGAGGACATACTGAGCGTCCGGATGTCCCTGCTCAGCTGCCATACGGTACCACTTTACGGCTTCAGTCAAATCTTTTTCTACTCCGTTGCCGTTTGCGTAAATCGTTCCGAGATTCATTTGAGATGTAACATTCCCACGTTCAGCAGCCATGCGGAACCATTTCAACGATTCCGTCACATCTTTCTCGACTCCCTGCGCTGAACTGTAACACCACCCCATATTACACATTGCTCTTACATTTCCGCGTTCAGCTGCTTCTCGGTACCACTTTGCCGCTTCTTTCATGTCCTTCTCGACACCTTCGCCCGCTTCGTAACAAAAACCGATGTTGAACATAGCCTCCGCGTACCCCTGCGCGGCGGATAAACGGTACCACTTGAGTGCTTCCGCGTAATCCTGTGCCGTGCCTATAGCGTTTGAATAAATTACACCGAGATAATTTTGTGCTCCCGCATGTCCCTGTTCGGCTGCTTTGCGTAGCCATTTTGCCGCTTCCACTCCATCTTTCTTTACAATAACACCGTCCAAATAACAACATCCGATCTCGAATTGCGCAAAAGCTAATCCTTGCTCAGCTTTTTTGCGTATCCATGTTAGTGTTGATGTACCATCTCGCTCATCTCCCTTTTCGGATGTATGTTTGTTTTCGGATGATTCCTGTGTGCCGGCAGCTCCTTGTTCATCCGGTTTGTTCCATAATGTCAAGGAGTTGAGGATTTGTCGGATTTTCGTATTCTTTGAGTACATAGTCTTTTTTGCTTATAGGGCAGCTTGAGCGGCAGCGATACGCGCGGTCGGAACACGATACGGCGAACAGGAAACGTAGTCCAGACCGATAGAGTGACAAAAACAGACAGATGCGGGGTCGCCGCCGTGTTCCCCGCATATCCCCATCTTCATCCCGGGACGCGACGTACGCCCGAGATTGACAGCCATCTGCATGAGCTTACCGACACCGGCTCGGTCGATGCTTGCGAAGACATTCCCGCGAACAATTTCGAGGTTGCGGTAGATACCTAGGAAGGAACCGGAATCATCTCGGCTCATACCGAGTCCGGTTTGGGTAAGATCGTTGGTACCGAAGGAGAAAAAGTCTGCGGTTTGAGCGATTTCGTCAGCTGTTAAACATGCTCGGGGAATTTCCATCATGGTACCGACTTTGTACGATACACTGCGTCCTTTTTCATCAAATACCTGAGCCGCCACGCGATCAATAATTTCTTTTTGCAGATCAAGTTCTTTCTTAAAGGCAACGAGCGGTACCATAATCTCCGGATGCGTCTCTATCCCTTCTTCTTCCTCGACCTCGACGGCTGCTTCGAGGATAGCCCGTGTCTGCATTTCCGTAATTTCCGGGTAGGCAATACCCAAGCGGCAACCCCGGTGACCGAGCATGGGGTTGAACTCATGCAATTCCATCACACGCCGCATCACCAATTCTACCGGAAGATGGAATTTGTGGGCGATGTCGAGCTGCTGTTCTTTCGTTTGCGGGAGGAATTCATGCAGAGGCGGATCGAGTAGGCGGATGGTAGCCGGGCGTCCCCCGAGTACCTTGAATATCCCTTTGAAGTCGCTCTTTTGGAATGGAAGAAGCTTTGCCACAGCTTGTTTCCGCTCGTCGAGTCGTTCGGATAAAATCATACGCCGCATGAAATCAATTCGATTACCGGAGAAAAACATGTGCTCGGTGCGACAAAGTCCGATGCCTTCCGCGCCGAAGGCTATGGCAACAGCCGCCTGCTCCGGGGAATCCGCATTCGTTCGTACTTTTAACTTTGCCAATTTCGAACACCACTGCATCACTTTCGCGAAGTCCCTGTAGACGGCGCTCTTCTCTGCTTTCATCGTCTTTTTGAGAAGTACTTGAATGATTTCCGACGGCGCGGTCGGTAAATCTCCGGCATATACTAAACCGGCTGTTCCGTCTAGGGAAAAATAATCGCCTTCCTTGTAAATTTTACCACCGATGGTAACCGTGCGTGCCGCATAATCTATTTCCATCTCGCCTACACCGCATACACATACTTTACCCATTTGACGTGCAACAAGTGCCGCGTGACTGGACAACCCACCGCGTGCGGTCAGAATCCCTTCCGCTGCTATCATTCCTCGGAGGTCTTCAGGCGAGGTTTCCGAGCGTACCAGCAATACTCGCTCACCGCGTTTCGTTGCTTCTATGCAGCGGGCGGCATTCAGATAAAAGCGACCGGACGCGGCTCCGGGTCCGGCGTTGAGTCCGCGAGCTATGGGACTTACCTGCCGTACCGCGTTCTCATCGAAGATAGGTGCCAGTATCTGGTCGACCTGCTCCGCCGGGATACGCGCGACAGCCGTTTTCCAATCGATGAGTCCTTCCCTTTCCATGTCGCAGGCTATACGGAATGCGGCGATTCCGGTTCGTTTGCCGTTGCGGGTTTGGAGCATGTAGACTTTGCCGTCCTGTATGGTAAATTCAAAATCCTGCATATCGCGGAAGTGGTTTTCGAGGGTTTTCCGGATGCGGCAAAGTTCTTGATACGCTTCCGGCATTACCTGCGCAAGATGTGCCACAGGCGAGGGAGTGCGAACTCCGGCTACCACATCCTCCCCCTGCGCGTTCATCAAAAATTCTCCGTAAAATTCGTTGGTTCCTACGGCCGGATTCCGTGTAAATGCTACACCGCTGCCGGAACAGTCGGAGGTATTGCCGAACACCATGCTCTGCACGTTGACGGCTGTCCCCCATTCACTCGGGATGTTGTATTTTTGCCGATAGGCGATAGCTCGGTCGTTATTCCAAGAACCGAATACCGCTCCGATTGCTCCCCATAACTGATCCCATACATCCCCCGGAAAGACCTTCCCGGTACGTCTCAGAATGAGTTTTTTGAATCGTTGAACCAGCTCGCGATGGTCGCCGGCTGTCAGCTCGGCATCACTGATGTTTTTTTCATAACGTTCTTGCTTTAACGCATGTATGAGCATTTCAAACGGATCCCAATCCTCTCCTTCATCTTTTTGTACACCCATGACTACATCGCCGTACATCTGCACAAAACGTCGATAACAATCCCACGCGAATCGTTCGTTCCCGGTCGCTTTCACCAGCGCTTCCACTGTTTCATCGTTCAATCCCAAGTTCAGTATCGTGTCCATCATCCCGGGCATGCTCTCCCTTGCTCCGGACCTCACCGATACCAACAAGGGCATTTCATCTCCAGCGCCGAAATGATGTCCGACAATACTTTCCATCCGCGCAATCCCCTCTTTTACCAAGCCGTCTAATTCAGGCGGGTAACCTTGCTCGTGTTCGTAGTAGTACGTACATACCTCCGTGGTTATCGTGAACCCCGGCGGTACGGGTAACCCAATGCGCGCCATCTCTGCCAAATTTGCCCCCTTTCCTCCCAATACTTCCTTCATTGTACCTTCACCATCCGCCTTCCCCGCTCCGAAATGATATAGTAATTTCATAAGTGTCGTTAAGTGTCGTCCGATCAACGTGAATTATATATCCGATACGACATGATGTCAAGAAATGTTAGATTTCAATCTGCAACTGTTCCCCCCAAAAAAAATCGGGGCAATGATTCTGTTACAAAAAATGTCGGGAGGACTAAAACCGCGGTCCTGCCGATAAATCGTCGCTCTCATCGGTTTAATTCCGTTGACTGTCAATCAAAAACACGGAGGATAGGCGAGACAGAGCAGAGGACTGCGGTTTCGTGTTGCACATCCTGTTCATCCGCCACAATGCGCACTGACAGAGACAAACTCCGAATCCGGAAGAGCGTATTTACGGAGGGAAACCGTAGCTTCGAGAGCACCGAATTCCTGTACACAGCAAACGGCAAGTTTATGAGCCAGGGTTTCCGAAAGACAGGTAGGCTCTGCCTGCGCCAGCTCAATGAGACGCCGGGAAAGAACATCGTAATCGATGGTGCGGGAGAGAGAATCTTCCGTCTCAGAGAAGGGATGCGGAGGAACGAACGAGACATCCGCGCGGACCGGTTGCGGCGAGGAACGTTCTTCTTCGGAAACCCCTAAACGGCAGGTAAAAGCGAGACCGTGCACGTGTACGGAATCGCGGCGGGTACATCTCATCGGACATCGCAGCATAAGGGATTGAAGGGCACCGAGGTGGGGAACCACCAAATCCGGGAAAGCTTCATGCAACTGTGCTGCGTTGTTGTACCCCGTCAGTACGCCGATAGCACACACACCGGCACTGTGCGCGGCCAGCATATCGTGTTGCATATCGCCGATAAACGCGGTTTTTCGGACATCTAAATCATGTTGAGCGATAAGCCGGTGGATGTAAGATTCTTTATTAAGGATACCCGTATGAAAAGCTTCAAAAAAGGGGAAGAGCCCCTGCTCGCGCACTTGGCGATCAAAAGCAGCCGAATCCATACTCGATAGAATGAAACAACGTATACCGCGTGCACAACAAAATTCCAGGAATTCCCGCGCAAACGGAATCACGGTAACAGGGACAGCGTCCGGTGAATTCAACATATTACGGTAGTGCGCTTCGAGCTCCTCAATAGGTATCCCGGGCGTCTTCCACGAATAATAATTGGGATACGGGAGCTGAAATTCTGCCCGAAAACTTTTGCGGTCGAGCGGCGGCAGTCCATACTGACCTATCACATGGTTTGTGGCTTGCAAAGTTAAGGAAAGATCATCGCAAAGCGTTCCGGACCAATCAAATATAATAGAATCAAACATAAATAAAAGAAAGGGAATTATTTTTTTGCTCTAATGTTGTATTTTCGACTGAATTTGCGTATAGCATCCCTAAGGGCAGGATTCACAAAGGGGTTATCTTTCCCGAAACGTGCCCACGGTCCACCGGGTACAAGTGAAAAATCGACAAATCGCCAGTGAACGACAGCACTCCCGCCGGGAATGCCGAGATAATCTCGTACCGCCGGTGAAATATCGATACCCGCGCAGTTATTATGAACATTTTTCGGGCGTTTCCCCTTAAAAACATACTCCCAATCATTTGTAAGAAAGGGGCCGCAATCTTCCCACTGCGCAAAACAATACCTCCCCTTGTAATAAATTTGTACCCAAGTACCGCGACAGACCGATTCGTACTTTCCCTCTTTATCGCGCCTGTACCACGGAATAACTTCAGCTGCCTCCGGCTTGGGACCACCTCGCTCAATATCATTGTACGGTAACGCCACGTAGAACGGGTTAAGTTGGGGACGAAACGTGGTCGGCGCAAATGTGATCGGATCGCGTTTTTTGGGGTCGGGATCGTCATAGCCTCCGTAGTTATCATCCCATGCATTATCCCAACTGGAAGCCGTGTTAGGTACAGGGTTACGCGCTGTAGCACGTTCACCGATAAAGAAATATGTAGCTGTAATATCAAAATGCCAAGGGAAAGCGCCTCGACGCCTCGGCGTAGGATGCGTCTTCGGATCCGGAAAGTTCTTCCGTTTACTTTGGTCAATCTGAGGACGCAATGGACCATTCCGTATCGCCATCTCCCGCAATTTTTCCTCGGTCACCACACGCGTATGTGTCGGTGGGGGAGAAGCCCGAACATCTGTCCTGCTTCCTGTTCTACGAGTAGGTGACAGGTGACCGCTGATTCCCGCTGCCGAACATACTTCCCCACCCGCCGCGGCAAACAGCAGAAAAAATAAAAAAATTGAGAAAATGCGCGACGACATAGTAGGTTGACAACTCAACCGTTGTGCAAAATAGTAGGACGTGGGTGCAGGAGTTTATCCGGTGCGTCGAGATTGTAGTGCAAACCACGGGACTCCTGCCGCCGGATGGCGCAATCGATGATGAGGGAAGCGGTCAAAGCAAGATTTCGCAGATCAAGGATTTCGGGTGTTACCCGGTACCCCCAGTAGTATTCGGATATTTCACGGTTGATGTTACGTAGGCGGGTTGCCGCACGTTGCAGGCGGTGGTTTGTGCGTACGATGCTCACATAGTCCGTCATGGTGCGGCGTACTTCATCCCAGCAGTGGTAAAGGATAGCGAGGTCATCCTGGGGGACGCGGTCACCGTGTTTCCACTCCGGAATCGGGTAGAGCTCCGGTGTATGCGCTAAGGGTAAGCTCCTGAGCATGGTAGCGAGAGCTCGTTTCGATACGACTACACACTCTAACAAAGAATTACTGGCGAGACGATTGGCGCCGTGCAACCCCGTGCACCCGCATTCACCCGCCGCAAAAAGTCCGCGCAGGCTGCTCTGTCCGTCGGTATCCGTTTTTACGCCGCCGCATTGATAATGAGCGGATGGCACCACGGGGATCATCTCCCGCTCGGCATCAACCCCGTAACTCTTACAGGTTTCGTAAATGTAGGGGAAACGCTCCGCCATAAATCCGGCAGGTCGGTGGGTCATATCCAAGTACATACACGGATGTCCGGTGCGCAGCATTTCACTGTTGATGGCACGCGCTACTATATCCCGCGGCGCTAAACTCCCGCGTGTGTCATACTTCTGCATGAACTCCTGTCCGTCCGGCCCGCGAAGTATCCCCCCTTCCCCACGTACCGCTTCCGATATCAGGAAGGTAAGTCCTTCACGGTCTGTACTCTTCGGATTGTAAAATGTGGTGGGATGAAATTGGACAAATTCCATGTTGGCTACCTGAGCGCCCGCTCGCCACGCCATAGCTATGCCGTCACCCGTCGCGGTCGGAGGATTGGTAGTATACATATATACGCGTCCCGTACCGCCTGTAGCAAGCAACACACGGTCACTGCGAAATATATCTACATCACCCGTGGCAGGATTCAATACGTATGCGCCCAGTGCACGGTCTTCGGTCACACATCCCAACTTCGCCGTAGTTATGATGTCTATCGCTATCCGGTGGTCAAGAAGTGTTATATTCGGGTGTTTCTCCGCGCATTCCAGCAACTTAACGGATATTTCCAACCCGGTGGTATCCTTAGCGTGCAAAATTCGGCGTTTCCCGTGTCCTCCTTCGCGTCCTAATTCAAAAGCTCCGTTTTTCATGTGGTCGAAATCGACCCCCCAATTGAGTAAATCACGGATAGCCACCGGCGCTTCCGTAACTATCGTCCGTACAGCTTCTTCATCGCATATACCTGCCCCGGCATCAAGTGTATCCGCTATGTGCTCCTCAAATGTATCGTTCTTATCCGTTACAGCCGCTATCCCTCCCTGCGCCTTCGCCGAACTGGATATCAACGGATCACTTTTGCAAAGTACCACAACCTTCCCGTGCTCCGCCGCCCTCAACGCAAAGCTCAACCCGGCTACACCACTCCCTACCACAAGAAAATCTGTCTGTATCATATATTTCTCTGCTCACCGTGTATTGTACATGAAATCAATGGTTGTGTCAATAATAAGTACAAACGAACATCATGTTTGTTGCCTGAAAATAGTCTTGCCGTTTGTATGAGGTCATGGTACAATGCGGGCATGACCTCTTATCAAATTATAACAGGCCTCGCGATGCTGGGGTTGACTATATGCGGTGAATGTTACGCGCAGAGTCAGGCGTCTCCGGCGGTTGCGACGAATCAGATAATTGCGAAAGGAAACACAGCTATGATACAGAATGAACTAATATCCGTAATGGTTGAAAAAGTCGGGCGTCGGCTGGTGAATGTAACGATAGTCGACAAAGTAAACGGGCAGACGTACAATCTCGGCAAGAATATCTTTTGCTTGGAAGTACTGGATACGAACACCGACGAAGCGTGTTCGAAGCGGGAAGTGGCGGAGACAAGTCATTTATTGACGGCAAATGACTTGCTGTGTGAGGAAATTGTGACGGAGAAGTCGGAAGGGAAGGCGGGAGCGCGTAGATTGGCGGAGCGAGTAAACGGTGAAAGGATAAAGGTATCCTTTGCGTTACCGACGGATGGGAATAAATTGACGTGGTGGTTAGAATTGCGGGAAGGTAAACCGTATGTGCGGGTAGGATTGGATATCGCACCGCAACAGGATGTTATGCCGGTAAGGAAAATAACTTTGCTGGATATTCAGGCGAGGGAAGCGCGTGTGGAAGGAAAAGTAAAAGGTGCGCCGGTGGTAGCATCCGGTAATCGTTTATTTGCCGGAATGGAACATCCGAAGGGACTCAGCGAGGTATCGGATACAGGATTTACCTGTTCATTGGTGCGCAAAACGGATCTACCCCGCCGTTCCGAAAGTCATTTTTCGGCTGTACTGGGATTCAGCGTACCCGGACAGCTACGCCGTACTTTCCAACTGGGTTACCTGAACGCCGAGCGTGCCCGCGCCTATTCGCCTTTCTTAAACTACAATACGTGGTATGACATCAGTTATTTCACCCCCTACGACGAGAAAGCTGCCATGGATACCGTGCGCATCTTCGGGGAAGAACTGGTGAAAAAACGCGGTGTCGAGATGGATTCTTTCCTCTTTGATGACGGTTGGGACGACACGAATACGCTGTGGCAGTTCCACAAGGGTTTGCCCGATGAATTCCGTAACATCCGCAAATTAGCGGAAAGTTACGGAGCTTCGCCCGGTATGTGGTTCTCGCCGTGGGGCGGATACGGCGCACCGAGAGAAAAACGTTTGGCTGCCGCAAAGGGTAAATATGAAACGAATGAAAGCGGCTTAGCTCTCTCCGGTCCCAAGTATTACGAGTATTTCCGCGATGTGTGCTTACGCATGATCCGCGAAAACGGAATCAACCACTTTAAGCTGGACGGTACTTCCGATGAGGCCGCCCCGGTAGAAGGTTCCAAGTTCGGCTCTGACTTTGAGGCGATCATTGCCCTAATTGAAGAACTGCGCAATGAACGCCCCGACATCTATATCAATTTAACAACAGGTACTTGGGCATCTCCTTTCTGGTTCGGTATCGCCGATTCTGTCTGGCGCGGTAATTGGGACCACGAATTCTGCGGGGAAGGCAGCGCCCGCAATCAATGGATTACTTTCCGCGATTCTCAAATCTATGCCAACAATGTTGCTATCTCCCCGCTGTTTCCCATCAATTCGCTCATGACTCACGGCGTCATTTACAACAAAGGTGCCCGCGGTCTCATGAAAACCGAAGGAGATGACTTGGAAAAAGAAATATGGAGTGGATTCGGTTTGGGTACCCAGATGCAGGAAATCTACATCACTCCGGCAATGCTCACGGATAAAGAATGGGATGTGCTCGCGGCTGCCGCTAAGTGGACAAAAGCTAATGCGGAAACTCTGGTGGACTCTCACTGGGTAGGCGGTGACCCCGCTGCTCTTCAGGTTTACGGTTTCGCCTCTTGGTCCCCCGAAAAGGGTATTTTAACCCTGCGTAACCCCTCCTCTCAACCGCAGGAGTTCTCCTTCGATCCCGCGTCCGTATTCGAATTACCGCCGGGTGCCCCTGTCGCTTACTCCCTCTCTTCCCCAAAAGGTGATAAACTCCCCGAATCTGTCCGAGTCGGTAAACCTACCGTCCTTCAATTAGCACCTTTCCAAGTACTTGTTATAGAAGCTAAACCACGCTGAACCGCAGTCCTGCCCCAATGCCCTCCCCCCCACCGCATTTACGATTTTAGATTTTTGATTTAGGATTTAAGAAGTTAGGCGCTCCCGTGGCGCAAGGATCAGAATATAGTCACGAAGCAAAGCCGGGAAGCACCGCTTGCGTTGGGCAGGCTCGTTTCCGCGGAGGGATCGCGCAACGGAGCGCGCATTATTTGTAAATCAAAAATCTAAAATCAAAAATCAAAAATGCGGAGGGGGGGCGGGCATTCGCGGAGGGACTGCGGTTCAGGTTCTGTGTTGACAAAATACGAATACTGTATTAAACTGATGTGAGGGTGATGATGACCTCAGAGAGATATGTCCCGCGGAGAAAGAATAAAGTATGAGTCGGATGATAGAATGATGCGCATAAGTATTGTTGCGTCGGAGTACAATCGGCGCTATACGGACGCGTTATTGGGTGAGTGTCGGGATGAGCTACGGCAGCTCGCGCCGCATGCGTTGGTACGCGAGATACGGGTACCCGGAGCGTTTGAGATACCTGTTATGGTCAATAGGGAATTAGACAAGGCGGAGAGGATGCGACCTGATGTGGTTATAGCCTTAGGAGTTATCATACGTGGGAGCACAGCGCATGCGGACCTTATTGGGGAAGCCATCACGCGGGAATTACTACGAGCTGCGTGTGAGGGTCTTGTACCGGTTATTCATGAAGTTCTTTTACTGCAAAATGAACAACAGGCCGAGGAAAGATGCATGGGAGAAGAGTTGAATCGCGGACGCGAGGCAGCTCGCGCAGCTTTAGCAATGTACCGAGTTATACATGAACGATAAAAACTACAATTTATGGTCGATCAACTTCCTATACGTAAATTTGCACTTATGCTCCTATATGCTTTTGAGATACAGGGGACAACACCTGAAGAAACAGATAAATTTCCGTTTCGGGAATACAGACAACTTACGGGGGAAGAGGACAACCTACGCTACTGCAGAGCCTTATCCAAGGCACTACAACACGAAACACGGGCAATACGAGAATTATTTCGTTTTATCCTAAAGAGACACGAGAGTTGTTGTGCGGCAGCCGTGCGCCAAGCTAATGCGGAACGTATAGTACGGAATGCGCAGCAAGTACTTGCCCACACTGGGTTACTCGCGAATGATATCGCCGCGCTGCGCGCGCAGACTCCTCTTCCCAAAAAATTCACGAAGACGGAAGAGTTACAACCGGTATGTGATTCCGTACTCACGCGGTGCGGGCAGCTGGACCGCAGCGTTGCCGAAACCCTCCTGCTACTGGAAGGCATAACGGACCCGGACATAGAGGCATACGCCGGACTTTTACGGCATATCAGACGCGCGTTAATTCCCTGTTTGCAACTCAATGAACCTTGGAAATTAGGACCTAACAGCGAACACGCCAACCTCGCCTACATTTACGAATACAATACCGGCATACGACCCGCTTCCGAACTCCTCGCACGAGATGTTTTTTCGCACAGGACAGAATGGGAAGAGTTGTTGCGCAAACTTTTACGGCATTACGTACCGGAGCGTATGAATGTAGTTGACCGCTGTATCCTTTATCTCTCCTTTTACGAACTCAAGATTCACAAACTTGGACCGGGTGCGGTTATCTCGCAGGCTAACAATCTCGCCAATACCTACTCTGGCGGTAAGAGCGCACCCTTTGTGCACGGTATCATCGCCGCTTCCTTACCCCTGCTCTGTCCGGATGCTCAGTCGCCTCAATCTTAACTCCTACACTCACCCTTTTTATGGCTAATTTTTTTACAAGATTAATCGACAAATTACTGGGGGAACCTCAAATTGACTGGGATAGTTTGGAAGCGGACCTCATATCTGCCGACATCGGAGCCGCGCGGGTGATACGCATGCTCGATGAACTCCGTGAACGCGATGAACAAGACGCCTGCGACATCGTAGACTACATCAAACAACAACTCGCGGCAGCTTTCCCTACCCCGGCACCCGCTTTACCCGAACCGAAAGACGGACATCCCTGTGTGGTACTTCTCATCGGGGTCAACGGAGCGGGTAAAACGACTACATGCGCTAAATTGGGATACCTCCTTCGAAAACGGGGCGAAAGTGTGTTACTCGCGGCGGCGGATACCTTCCGTGCAGCTGCAACGGAACAGCTCGAACGCTGGGCGGAGCGGCTGCATCTCCCGCTCTACAAAGGACAACCCAACCAAGACCCGGCTTCCGTATGCTACGAAGCTCATGCTCGTGCCCACCGCGAAGGTATTCGTTACCTGATATGTGATACGGCGGGGCGGCTGCATACAAAGCATAACCTCATGGAAGAATTAGCTAAAATTCGGCGGACCGTAGCCAAGCAAGACTCTACGGCACCGCATGCGAGTTACATCGTGGTAGATGCCACGACGGGCGGCAATGCCTTGTTGCAGGCACGTGAATTTCACAAAGCGTCCCCGCTGGACGGGGTCATTGTGACAAAGCTGGATGGTTCCGGCAAGGGAGGAGTAGCAGTCGCTATTCAGGATGATTTGGGGATATCACCCGTCTTTTTGGGTACCGGAGAAAGGGAAGACCAACTCTGTCCTTTCGATGCCCGTACCTTCGTTAATTCCCTGCTCTGACCCCCCCTCTATGCCTCCCCTGCCCTCTTTGTTGACATTTACGCGGAGCCGGTTGTCGTCGTTGCTGACCGACATGGGGGAGACACGCAGTTTCCGTGTATCCCAGCTTTCTCAATGGATATGGCAGAAACGCGTAGCTGATTTTCAATTGATGAGTGATCTGCCGCCCGCTTTACGGGAAGCTCTTGCCGCGCATTTCACTCTGCGACCCGTGCGTGTAGTCCGCCGTAGTGTATCCGGTACGGGCGGAACGCGTAAAATGCTATGTGAGATGCAGGACGGCGAACTCGTCGAAATGGTACTTCTGCCGGCGGCTATGGGCTCAAACGGTTCGCAGAGCTCGCGTCTTACTCTGTGTCTTTCTTCGCAGGTAGGCTGCGCCTTCGGTTGTAAATTTTGTGCCAGTGGTTTGTACGGATTTAAGCGTAACCTTACTTCCGATGAATTACTCGGTCAGATTTTTGCGGCTGAAGATGAAGCGGGTTGCCGCGCGGATAATCTCGTGTTTATGGGAATGGGGGAACCTCTCGCCAATACCGAATCTCTCATCCCGGCTCTGCGTCAAATTATATCCCCGGATGCCTTAGCCCTCAGCCCGCGTCATATCACAATTTCCACTTCCGGTAACGTACCGGGTCTACGGGTATTAGCCGATTCCGGAATTCCGGTGCGACTGGCGGTTTCTCTGCACGGTGCATCCGACGAGATACGCTCGCGGATCATGCCGGTCAATCGACGTTGGCCGCTCACTCAACTCCTCCCCGCTCTGGAAGCCTGGCTCTCTGCTTCCAAACACCTGCTCACGCTGGAATACATCCTGATCTCCGGTGTCAATGATCAATTATCGCAGGCTACCCAACTCGCCGACATCGCACGACGTCTCCGCGCAAAAGTAAATCTTATCCCCTACAACCCGGTACAGGAACTCCCGTGGAAACGTCCCCCGGAATCTACCTGCCGCGCCTTTTTCCGCGCTCTGCATGCTCTGCGTATACCTGTTACCATGCGTTACGAAAAAGGTACGGATATCCGTGCCGCCTGCGGCCAATTGCGAGCAGCTTCCCTGCATAACTAGTGTTTCCGAAAAAAAATTTCATCATTATGCAAAAAATAGGCTTGACATCTCACGATATCCGGCTATAATCCGATGAAGATTGCCATGAATAAATTCTTTATCCTCGCATACCTGTGTGTTGCCGCTACGGTGCCTTCTTTGCTTGCTGCACCGACTCTGAAGGTCTCTGAAATATCAAAAGAAAAATTAAAAGAGATTGCTACTGAAAAGCAGAAGAATAGCTTGGACTCGCATGAAAAAACTGTAGAAAAAGCTGAAGAACAACGTAAAAAAGAAATTCAGCAGGCTAAGGATGATACAAAGAGAAACGATGAAGGTCTTAAACGTACCATCCTCAAGCGTCTCCTCAATAGCATGCTCCCTCCATGTGACCGCGAACCGGAAGAACCTCGCGAACCACATGATTACCACGTAAGATACTGATTCAGAGTCTGGATCAGAACCGATTTTCCCCCCTGCTTTTTTGTTTTTTTAATCGCAAGGGGTGGGATGTTTTGTTGCGTGTCATGCCGTGTGAATGAACCGCTGCTCCCTCCACGGCACACCCCATTGTCCGCACCCAATCCTCCCCGCCGCATTTACGATTTTAGATTTTTGATTGACGATTTAAGAAGTTAGGCGCTGCCGTGGCGCTGAACCGCAGTCCCTCCGCAATGCCCGCCTCCCCGCCGCATTTACGATTTTAGATTTTTGATTGACGATTGAGGAATCTAGCGCGCTCCG
>CAZJIH010000050.1:0-14781 GCA_964545935.1 uncultured Akkermansia sp.
GAAGCACCGCAGGCGTTGGGCGGGCACGTATCCGCGGGGGGACGCGCAACGGAGCGCGCATTATTCCTCAATCAAAAATCTAAAATCAAAAATCAAAAATGCGGCGGGGGGGAAGGTGCGGCGGGCATTGGGGCGGGGCGGCGTGAGCAGCGGTTCACCGCGGTTCATCCTATCTCCGTATGTCCGGAAAGTTTAGCACCTTCATTCATTGAGAAACCCTTTGAAGTAACATCTCCGGTTACAACAGAATTTTCATGAAGATGACAGCGCTGACTCTGCATATTACCTTCCACTCGCCCATACACATTGATTTCACCTGCTTTGATATTACCCTTAATGTAGGCTTGTTCACCGATGGTTACCTTCCCGGATTCAGATTCAATCTGTCCGTCAATTTTACCATCTATGTGCATATCATTCTGGAAACGTATGGTACCGACAATTTCTATTCCGGCAGCTAATACATTTGTCTTAGTAGTGCTCATATTAAAAGATTGGGGTATAAAGGTTAAACTGTCATAATTTCTTTTTCTTTAGCTTCCAAAAGCTCATCTATCTTCTTAACATACTTGTCAGTAAGTTTTTGTACCTTATCTTCCGCAAGCCGCACGCCATCCTCTGTCAGTACATTATCTGCCTTGAGTTTTTTTATCCCATCCATACCACTTTTCCGTGCGCTACGTACTCGTACTTTATTCTCTTCAGCGAGACTCTTGACATATTTGACGAGCTCCTTGCGTCTTTCACCGGAAAGTTCCGGGATAGGCAGGCGCACAGAGTGTGCTTCGATGATAGGCGTGATATTCAAACGACTTTCTGCCAAGGCTTTCTTGATGTCATTGAGAGTCCCCGGATCAAAGGGTTGAATAAGTATAGAACGAGCATCCGGCGTACCGATAACCGCGAGACTTTTAAGCTTCATGCTCGTGCCGTAGGATGCTACATATACGTCCATGTTATCTACCAATGAAGGAGATGCTTTACCGGTACGTACCCCGGCAATTTCATCGTGCATGTGGGAAACAGCTTCTTCCATCGCCGCTTCCACGTCCAATAATAGTGTTTCTTCGTCCATAATTGTCTAGTTTTTTCAGGGAAAGGAAATCTTACATGCTGATAATACTACCGATTTTTTCACCGAGTAAAGCTCGGGTGATATTCCCGGGTTTATGCATATCAAATACCATAATGGGTTTCTTGTTATCTTTGCAAAGCGTAAATGCGGTCTGATCCATCACCTTTAGCTCGCGGGCAATGCACTCTTCATACGAAATAGTTGCAAATCGTGTAGCAGTCGGGTCTTCTTTAGGATCAGCTGAATACACGCCATCCACAGATGTCGCCTTCATCATTACTTGCGCATTAATCTCACAGGCTCTCAGAGCCGCTGCCGTATCTGTGCTGAAAAACGGATTCCCTGTACCGGCCGCAAATACTACTACCTGTCCGCTCCGTAATAATTCACGCGCTACATTCCGTACGTACGGCTCAGCTACATTCTTCATCTCTATCGCACTCATCACATGACACCGCACTCCTGCCTCCTGCACAGCTGAACATATAGAAAGTGCATTCATCACTGTTGCTAACATCCCGACATAATCAGCCGTCGGTCGATCCATTCCACGGACACTCGCCTTCGCACCTCGCCATATATTCCCACCCCCCACAACAATGGCAACCTGCAAGTCCGCCGCACGCTGCGCGTCTGCTATTTCATGCGCTATTCTCGCTACTATCTCAGGCGATATATTATCGCGACTCCCGGGCGCACGCAAAGCTTCCCCGCTCAACTTGAGCAAGATACGCTTATATGGCACATCCTGTTTGCTTTGTTCACTCATCACTTCCCCTCCCGCGTCACATTGTATCACATGCTTCCGAACTTGACCAGCATAAAATCACATCCTGCGCAAGAAAATTACAAACCTGTCCCGAGAAAATTAAAGGCTTAGTGGAGGGAGATGACTCCACGGCAGGAAGACGCGTGGGAGAGCAAGTACGAAGAACGAAGAACGACGTACGAAGTCAAGCAGTTAGGTACAACGGAGTTACGCAGGTGGGAACGGAGAACGCAAAGCGTCATATACACGTGGGGAATAAATTCATGCACCCGTGAGGTTGAAGTTCCCATGGTGCGCAGAGAGTCCGTAACCCACATGGGGATCGGCATTGCGGCGTTTTTTGAGAATTTTATCCGGACAGATGTGAGAAAATTAATGCTTCATCGCCGAACCGTTGCTCCGAGCACTCCCGTTGCGCGAGACACAAAGATTAGTTACGCAATAAAGCTGGGAAGAACCGCATGCATCCCGGACAAGAGCAGTGGTTCACATTGGCACGATACCGAGTTCTGAAATGGCGGCAAAATCTCCTCCATCATGTGAATTTTTAGCGACAAATTTGATAAAACGCGCTTTACACGGGGCAAAGAAGAGAGCTTGCTGAACATCCGTATGGTTAGCGAATTCACCACGCGCAACCGGTTCTCCCCAATTTTCACCGTCGTTACTCACATAAATTTCATACTGTTTAATGCGAGCATTCAGTATCGGAGCTGCGCGATACTCCAATCCCTTAATTGAGCGTTCACTACCCAAATCTAACCTCAATTCATGCGGATAACTCGCCACCGTTACCCCACGCATAGAATGCCAGAAGGTGTCCTCATTTCCATCTAATACGTTTGTAGCTCGTCCGATCCCCGGAATCTCCGAGCTTACATAATTTACGGCGATATATGCCCGTGCCGGATAATCTCCCATCACTCGCGTTACTATAGGCGCAAATTCCGCTAAAGCTGCATACGCTTCATCCTTTACCATTGGCTGCAAACATACTATTTTTACATAATGGGCTACTTGCATATCAGGCATAATAACGCTCTGTTCATGGTCACCATCCTCCATTTCCAAAGTACAGGCAGGACGCTCAGACCAACTCTGTCCGTCCATCGATAAATAGAAAGCGAGGCGTTTTACTCGAGAGGATGTCCTTGCCTGACGCGGCGTAATTGTAAAGCCGCGTAACTCACTATCAACCCCCAAATCAACGATTACTTCATGCGGATACGGAGCCGGTGAACCATGCCACTGACTATGCCAGTATGTATCCGTTCGTCCGTCAATCAGACTCCACGGTGATTCCGAACGACCGGATGTAGACGAGCATGAGACGATACGCATGAGGTTACCCGGTCGCCAAGCTTCCAGATGATGCCAAGTAGTAGCGGAATCTAAGCATCCTTCCATCGATGCGTGTGCCCGTATAGTTCCCTCTTCACGCTGTAAAAACGGTCGTTCGTATACTGCCGAACTACCGTCTGCCAGCAGCATGTGTATGCGTGCCTCCTGCGTATCACAATGCGCGTGTACGTACCCCTGCTCGTCACGCGAAATGGTAACGGCTCCCGCCAAAGGTAAACGGCGTCTTCCGACTTCCGTTACATCATCTCCGGGGGTAATAGGTTGCAGGGAAAAGGAAAAGGACATCGGTCCGGTGAGCGGGATGTCTCGTTCCATGGGGGGTGGTCCACAGGAGGCACCGCCGAGTCCGAGGGTTACCGCATCGACATTAAGTACCGTAGCTCCGGCGGGTTGCAATTCTTCCGGGTGAGCCGCTCGCATCAATGCGTCTGTCGTATACGGTAGAGCGGAAAAGTTCAGGGTGCGTTCTTCGGATGAAGCAACCAAAAGTCCTATGCCGTGCTCGTCCGTAACCGCTACCCAACGGCAATCCATGCGACCTCCCATCTCCATAGGCAAGGGGTAACGCTCTACCATTTCACATACAGGTCGTTCATATACACCCATGGGTGACCCGGTTTTGCGATCCGGATAATTCTCACCGGGTCCGCGTCCGTACCACCTCACACAGTGATATTTCTCGGGCAGCATCAGCGTAAATCCCAAACGTGGTAACACAATGCGCTCTACTTTAGGCAAGACACCTACTTGTACATTGATGTACCCGTTCGGTAATATTGTGTAAACCAGCTGTGTCTTAAAGCGAAAATCTCTTTCGGTTATCGGACCGTTGTCCTCCGGTGTGAATATACCGTGGTCGTACTTCATACTATCCAAACTTTCCTTACGACGTCCGTGCGATGTAATATCGCAGGATACACGCACAACACCGTGACTGAGTCTTTCTACCAAGACCGGACCCGCCGAATGTACCATATCATGAAAGCCATTCTGCAGCCACTCATTCATCACCCATTTATCGTTTGCCAACGGCGCACGAAAAGCATTGAGATGCAAAGTCGCTTTTTCTCCGATAAGCGCATTCCCATTCACGATATAGTTCTTCAAACCACCGGTTACCTTATCAACGCAAAGTGAAAAATTCTTTCCGACAACCAGTACTTCGGCATTACGATTGCGCACTTCAAGTTTCTGTTCCGTGTCTAACGGCATAATCCGACACTTGGGACTGTATCCCGTAAAGGCGTCCGGCAACTGCATCTGTTCACACGCTATCTCGTATCCGGCATTTGCCCACGCGCAATTCTCTTTCAAGCGAAAACTCACGTTGAGAAAATAGCGTCTATCTTTCGCAAATTTCACTCCCGCCAACTCCTTACCGGATAATATCCAATCCTGTACATATTGAGGTTCAACATCTAATGCAAAATCTCCCTTAGCTGCTACACGATTTCCTTCTTCCGCAAGCTCCCAATGTCCGGTAAAGTCTTTCAAATTCGTAAAATAAAATTTATTGCGTATTCCCACTACAAGTCCTTTACCATCCGTACTCGCCCCCTTCAACTCTATTCGCACATTCTGTTGCGCTTTCCTTACCTCTTCATACACAGGTGTCGGTGTCCTGTCACTGTATACTACTCCTTTCAGACAGAAGATGCCGTCATTAGGTTCTTCACCGCGATCTCCTCCGTAACTCTGTCGCACCGTACGACTTCCATCCGGTAAGGTTACTTCTTGGTCATAACTCTGGTGTATCCATTCCCATATTGCTCCGCCCATAATGCTGTCACCCGTTTCAATAGCATCCCAATAATCCTTTAAATTCCCCATTGAATTACAAAGAATATGCGCATATTCCGAAATGTACCAAGGTTTATTCGTGCGACGCGCACCTACCTCGCGCGCCCAATTTACACTCGGATATTGGTTGGAATATACGTCCGCTAAAGCATTGTTTCTTTCGTATTGTGTGGGGCGCGATGTATCCCGCGACTTTATCCAATCCCTCACAGCCGCAAAATTTTCACCCGGTCCGGCTTCGTTTCCGTACGACCACATTACCACACACGCATGGTTTTTACTTTGTTCTACCATGTTTTTATTACGCCATACATGCTGTGCTTTCCATTCTTTCGGATGCGATAGAGATTCCGCTCCGTAGTAATATCCGTGTGATTCTATATTGGCTTCATCACACACGTAGATCCCGAGTTCATCGCATAATTCATAGAAGAATTCCGGTTGCGGGTAATGGGAATTACGTACATGATTGATGTTGGCTCGTTTCATGAGTATTAAATCCTGCCGACATTCCTCCCGCGTCACAGTATGTCCGTTTGCGTGTTGACTTTCATGTCGGTTGACTCCTTTAAGTTTCACTGCTTTCCCGTTTACCAAAAATCTACCACCTTCCACCTTCACCTCTCGAAATCCAACCATCCGCGATATCGTTTCCGTTACCCTCCCATCTCCATCTTTCAAATACAATAACATGCGGTATAGTGCAGGTTTCTCCGCACTCCACAACTCCGGTTTTTCCACATCCGCTTCTAATTCCTTATCGGTCTCCTGACCCGCCTGCACGCGCCCTCTCACGGAGTTGAGTACCGCTACACGCTGCCCTTCCGTATCCAACAACTCTCCCTCTATTTCAAATTCCTGCTCCTGTTCGGTGCGATTATTAACATCTACTTCTACCCGCAACTTACTGCGTCCGTAGTCCGTCTGCCCATCCATCCCCTTCCCGAAATCCGTGTGTACGAAGAAGTCCCGCACAAAAACTTGCGGGGTTGCATACATACTGACTGAACGGAATATGCCGGATAATCGCCACATATCCTGACACTCTAAGTACGAGCCGTCGTTGTACCGGTATACCTCCGCCGCTATCACATTGTTCCCTTTTTTTACGTACGGGGTAATGTCAAATACAGCCGCTGTCCGACTATCTTTCGAAAATCCTACCTTTTTCCCATTGACGTACAAATAAAAGAACGAGTCAACCCCATCGAAACGTATAAAAACTCGCATCCCACTCCACTCCTCCGGTACTTCTACTATCCGTCGGTACGACCCTACCGCATTCGGCTCCTTCTGCGGCGTGGTATATCCCTGTTCCTCCCCGTTCCGAGGGGGTGTCATCACACGCGGCCAGTCCCGTACCATCGTGTATCGTTGATTACTGTATATCGGTGTCCCATATCCTCGCATTTGCCAATTACTCGGCACATCTATGTCCGCCCATCCGCTTACATCATACCCCTCTTTGTAAAAATCCGTCGGTCGTTCTCCGGGGGTTTTCGCCCAGTGAAATTTCCATATCCCATCCAAAGACTTCCACCATCGTGTCCCCTCTTTCTTACCTATCAAAGCCTCATCCCGACTTGAAAATGGTTCAAAAAATGCCCGTGCATCTTCCCGTCCTTCGCTTAAATGCTCCGGATTCTCCCAGTCCGCATTCGCTTTGTACTCCCCCGCTTCCCCTACCATTCCTATGCCGATGCCTAACATCACTGTTACCAATAATTTTTTCCACGCGTCCATGCTACATCATACTACGTTACAAAAGCAGTAATCCTTTCATAAAAAAATTACTGATCTCCGACAGCCCAGCTTTTTCGGAAGGCACGCCATGCATCCTCTATTCGAAAAATTACGCGTGGCGGAGCTGAACCGCTGCTCACGCCTCCCCGCCCCAATGCCCGCCACACCCGCCCCCCTGCCGCATTTTTGATTTTTGATTTTTGATTGAAATTCTAGGCGCTCCCGTGGCGCAGGGATTTTTTACGCCGCAAAGCCTAGAAGCACCGCCGGCGGTAGGAGGGCTCGTTCCGCGGAGGGATCGCGCAACGGAGCGCGCTAACTTCTTAAATCCCAAATCAAAAATCTAAAATCGTAAATGCGGCGGGAGGGCTGGCATCGAGCGAGCCTACGGCTCGGCGGCAGGACTGTGGTTCAGCGGCTCATCGGTGGGCTGTGGTTCAGGGATAACGAGCGCAATATCCTGTATAGCCTCGCCCGGGTTGAGGGAAACGAGTCTGACCCCTTGAGTAGCGCGACCTGTTTCGCGTATGGTATTGATTTTAAGGCGAACGGATTGTGTAGCCGTAGTGATGAGCATCAACTCATCGTCATCGGTGACGGTGGTAGCGGCGATAACTTTACCTGTTTTTGGGGTACAATTCATTGTTTTGAGACCGATGCCGCCGCGAGCCTGCGGACGATACTCAGAGAAAGCGGTACGTTTACCGATACCGTTTTCTGCGACGGTTAGGAGATGAGCGGAGTCGCTATAAACGACGGCGAGGGAAACGACGTAATCATCTTGCCGCAAACGGATACCGCGGACGCCGACAGTGGCACGACCTTGGGTACGCATATCGGATTCGGCGAAGCGGATACTCATACCATCGTGAGTAACGAGCACAACATCTTGGGAACCGTCGGTAAGGGCTGCCATAACCAGGCTATTATCGTTTTCCAAGCGGATAGCGATGATACCTGCTTTGCGGTAATTGATAAAACTATTCAGGGAAGTTTTCTTTACGGTACCGTCGCGGGTAGCGAAAACGATATTTCCTGCGTTTTCTGCGAAAGTGATATCGTGTCCCTCGGTATCGACGCGGCGTTCTAAGCGGAGCACGGCGGCGATACGCTCATCGGACTGTAAATCGAGCAAGTTTTTGATAGAGCGACCCTGCGCACTGCGGGCGGCTTCATCAATTTCGTAAACACGCTCTACGTAAACGCGACCGGTGTTAGTAAAGAACATGATGTAGTCATGATTTTGCGCAGTGAAGAGATGTTCCACAAAATCTACGGTATCAGCCTTATTTTTGGTAGCGGCCGCGCGTATACCCTTACCGCCGCGACACTGCAAACGGTAGGCGTCCGCGTTAGTCCGTTTGATATACCCGCTGTGGGTAATCGTGACCACCATGGTATCATTCGGAATAAGGTCTTCCATGGTACGGTCGCCGGCAAACGGGATAATTTCAGTCATTCTCGGAGTAGCACATTTTTCTTTAATAATTTGCAATTCCTCCTTAATGATAGAGAGCACACGGCTTTCCTTAGCTAAGATATCCAGATAATCCTCAATTTGCAGGAGGAGCTCCTTGTACTCATCGGAAATTTTATCGTTTTCCAGCGCGGTAAGTTGGTAGAGTCGGAGGTCGAGGATAGCGTTGACTTGCCGTTCGGTAAAGAGATAGAGGTCGCCTCGGACAGAGGGTTGTTCACGGATAAGGATACCGAGAGATTTCGCAAGGGAAACCGGGAAGCGATAAGCCATCAGACGCGAACGTGCTTCATCGCGATTTTTTGATTCACGGATGATACGTATAAATTCATCCAAGTTAGCGAGGGCAATGAGGTAAGCTTCTAGGACTTCGGCACGGTCTTCCGCCTTACGCAAGAGGAACTTCGTACGGCGCACGACAACTTCGCGGCGGTGCTCCACATAGAAAGAAATAGCATCGCGCATGGTAAGGACTTTCGGACGTCCCTCGTGGATGGCGAGCATATTGACGGCGAAGGAGGTTTCCAGACTCGTAAGCTTATAAAGTTGGTTGATGACTACCTGAGGACGGGCATCGCGCTTAAGCTCTATCTCGATGTAATCCGTCAAATCCCGCATACCGGCAATATCGGTAATCACTTTATCGCGCACCAACTCCGCTATACGTTCTTGGAGGATTGCGCGATTAACTCCGTACGGCATATCCGTAATATGAATAAATTCGCGACCGCCTTCAGCTGTAACCACCTCTGTCTTACCCCGCATGAGCACACTACCCTTCCCGGTACGAAAATAACTATCGATACCTTTGTAACCGAGGATAAAACCACCGGTCGGAAAATCCGGACCTTTGATGTAGGCGCGGAGTTGCTCCGAAGTTAAGTGGGGGTTATCGATAAAGGCGCAGATACCGTCTACGACTTCACCGAGATTATGCGTAGGCATATTGGTAGCCATACCGACAGCTATACCCGTACCGCCGTTGACGAGGAGATTCGGGAAAGCGGAGGGGAAGACGATGGGTTCCGTGAGACGATTATCGTAATTCGGGCGAAAATCGACCGTATCTTTATCTAAATCATCCATCAAGGCGACTCCTAAAGCGCTTAATTTAGCTTCGGTGTAACGCATAGCCGCCGGGGGGTCACCTTCCGAGGTACCGAAGTTACCCTGTCCGAGTACGAGGACATCGCGCATATTCCAAGGTTGAGCCATAGTAACCAGAGTTCCGTAAGCAGAGGCATCGCCGTGCGGGTGATAATTTCCGATGGTATCACCCACAATTTTACCGCATTTGATGGTACCCTTGCTCGGGATTAAGCCTAATTCGTGCATAGCGAAGAGTACGCGACGCTGTGAAGGTTTTAAGCCATCGCGCGCATCCGGCAGAGCTCGGGCTATGATTACGGACATAGAATAGTCCAGGAAGCTGCGGGAGACTTCTTCGGCGACATCAACCGGGCGGATTCTGTTAGTATCACTCATAATATTTTTAGTAAAAGGTTACATCAAAGAGAAAAAAGAGATTGTACGTGCGGAGCATCTTCTGCTGTGTCGGAGGCGTGATTTTTGAGAAACCACTGCTCGTGATTACGAAGGTAGGAATTGCGTATATCTTTATCACTTAGGTTTTCGGGAAGTCTGCGGAGACGCTCATCGACGCTGTCAAATTCGGTAAAAGGTTCAGACAGACGCAGACGCCCCATGGCGATGTACTCCGCATTGTTATCCACACCGATACACCGTCTGCCTGTTTGTTGACATACCCGAGCTGACGTACCGCTACCCACAAACGGGTCTAAAACTAAATCACCTACGTTTGAAGAAGCTAAAATCATACGTTCAAAGAGAGCTTCAGGTTTTTGTGTAGGGTGAGAAAAACGTTTTTTATTGCAGAAGTGGACATGCGAAAATTGCCAAACATTACCCGGGTTAGCGCCAAGCATGTTATTGATACTACGATAACATTTTTGAGGTACACGAACTGCATCGAGATTGAAGGTATAGAGCTTCGGATGCATGGTAAAGAATAAGATATCATCGTGTCGCGGGGAGAAACCGCGTGTTTTTCCAATACCCTGTGTGTAATGCCAAGTTATCCAAGAATTAAAATGCATACCCGCATCTTCCAAAATCAAATACAAACGCGCGATGAATTTCATTCCCATGCACGCGTACAAAGCGCCGTCCGGTCTCAATACCCGCACGGCTTCCTTTATCCATGAACGCGTAAATTCGTCGTATTCATCGAGAGTCATGCAATCGCTACCCGTACCGTAGTCTTTGTTAAGGATGTACGGAGGGTCCGTTGCAATCAGAGCTACCGAATTCGTCGGTAACCCACGCATTACCTCCGAGGCGTCCCCGTGTATCAATGTGATTTCCTGATCCATTATACATCCAAATTTCTTACATTCAGTGCGTTATCTTCAATAAATCTACGTCGTGGTTCGACGAGGTCGCCCATGAGGATAGTGAACATTTTATCTGCCTGAACTTCGTTGGATTCGTCGAGGCGGACACGTAGGAGTTCACGTTTTTCCGGGTCCATGGTTGTAGCGAAGAGGTCTTCGGGATTCATTTCACCGAGGCCTTTGAAACGGGTGATGGTAACGGCTCGTTTACCGATTTCAAGCACACGGGTAAGGATATCCGGGACGTAAAAGATGGGAGTAGCTTCCGGTTTACCTTTTTCGGAAAGGGAATAGATGGGGGAATCATCGGAAAGGAGTTTATCACCCGGCAAACCGAATTCTTCCAAGCGTGCGAGGAGCCGGGTAATGGCGTGGGCTTCGTGCAGCTCATGCAACAAAGCGCGGCGTTCGGGGCCTTCGCGTACCGGTAAAGGATGGACCGCGAGTTCTTCATCGCTCGGTTCACCGAAGAGGAAGAGGTCCGGGTTAGCGTCGGAGAAAGCGGTCAGAGCAGCTTCATCCGCAAGGTATTCCACGCTTTCATCATTACCTTCACGCACCTTAACGAGGAACTGAGGGAAGGCGCCGTTTTGTGAACGGTGAGCTAAGATATCGCGGAAGTTACCGCCGTGTTGAGCGACACCGAGTTCGTATTTTTGCAGAGAGATGAGAGTTTCGAGGATACCCATCAGCGCATCGGCATCGTATACAACCGACCCATCGACACTACTTAAAGTAACATCCACGGCACCGAGCGAGATCAGACGACGGTTCAGAGCTACTTCATCCTGCACGTATTGCTCTGTTTTTCTGTGGATAACGCGGTACAAGGGCGGCTGAGCTATGTACAGGTACCCGGCACGCACAAGACGCGGCATGTGGCGGCAGAACAGAGTGAGCAGCAGAGTACAGATATGCGCACCGTCTACATCCGCATCCGCCATAAGTATAATTTTATGGTAACGAGCTTTAGTGAGGTCGAAGCTACCCTCACCTTCGCCGTCGCCTATGCCTGCGCCGATAGCTGTAATGATATTTTGTATTGTTTCACTGCCCAGAGCTTTATCCAGACGAGCTTTTTCTACGTTCAGGATTTTACCGCGCAAGGGGAGGATAGCTTGGGTACGGCGGTCACGGCATTTTTTAGCCGTACCGCCTGCTGAATCACCCTCTACGATGAAGAGTTCGCATTGTTCCGGGTCCCGGTTTGAGCAATCCGCCAATTTTCCGGGGAGTCCGCCGCCTACGGAGAGGGAGCTCTTGCGTACCGCTTCCCTGGCTTTTCTTGCTGCTTCACGTGCCCGAGACGCCAAGAGACATTTTTCGATAACGACCTTAGCTTCCGCCGGGTGCTCTTCAAAATATTCTTTGAGGGATTCGTAAACGATACCGCTGACTACGCCTTCAATTTCAGTATTTACCAATTTATCCTTCGTTTGACTGGAAAATCTCGGGTTAGGCATTTTAACGGAGATAACCGCCGTGATACCCTCGCGTACATCATCGCCGGTGAAACTCGGGTCCTTGTCCTTAAGTAAACCATTGCTTTTAGCATATTGGTTAATGGCACGAGTTAAAGCGCTTCTGAAACCGGAGAGGTGAGTCCCGCCGTCACCGTTGAAGATGCTGTTCGCGTAGCAGAGGATTTGGTAACGATCGCTGTCGTTGTACTGCATGACGATATCGACGTAGACATCATCACTCGTTTTTTTGCCGTCGTATTCTACTTCGACGCGGCGCACTCCGGAAAGCACGATAGGTTCCGCAGTGATAAGAGTTTTATTTTCACCGAGTTGACGTACAAATTCACGTATACCGTCTTTGTAGATGTAGGTTTCGCTTCTGTATCCCGGTTGCGTTCGTTCATCGGTAAGTTTGATAGTGAGACCCGGGTTCAGGAAAGCGAGTTCACGGAGGCGGTGAGCCAAGTGTTCGAATCGGAATTCCGTTGTATCCGTAAAGATGGTCGGATCGGGGAGGAAGGTGATGATTGTACCGGTTTGTTGAGCCGGACAGGTGCCGACGACATGAAGTTTCTCCTTGGTTTTACCGCGTTCAAAGGTAATCACATAACGTTGACCATTGCGGTGCACTTCTGCACGAAACCACTCCGATAAAGCATTAACGCACTTGGCACCCACACCGTGCAGCCCACCGCTGTATTTGTACGCTCCCTGCCCGAATTTTCCGCCGGCATGGAGATTGGTAAGCACGAGTTCCACCGCCGGCATTCCGAATTTCGGATGTACATCCACCGGTATCCCACGCCCGTTATCGATGACTGAAACAGAACCATCCGCACGAATACGTACATCAACTTCGGTGCAAAAACCTGCTAAGTGCTCATCTATCGAATTATCCAATACCTCAAAAACACAGTGGTGAAGTCCACGTTCATCCGGATCCCCGATGTACATACCCGGACGTTTCCGGACTGCTTCCAGCCCTTCAAGTTTATCTATCTGTGCAGCACTGTATTCCTGCTGCACCTGTTCTTTATCTCCCCTTACCGGCGAACCGGGTAATGTGACATCGCTCATACGACCGTTATTATACTCGCGCGCGCGCGTATACGCAAGCAAAATTTACCGGATTGCGAAAGAAAATTTCGGGTCGGAGCGGTGACAGATTTTCGGGAGGTCAGTACCCGTGGGGGGACGGCGGGTACTGCGGCGGGTTCGAAATTTTTTAGTGATGCGTGTGAGATTTCGGATTTTTTTGCTTGCGATTCCGGAAAGTATGGGTAAGATAACGGATATGAAGAGTGCAGTAAATTATTTTGTTGGGATTGCGTGCGTGGGCATGACTCTGTTACCGTGCGCGAGAGCTGATCGAAATTCGGATTATTGGGCACCGGAAAATATGGCGAAGCGGCAATGTACGTCCGTACATATCATCTACGGGCCGGATATTCCGCAGCATACTGCCGCGTATCAGGAAATTGTAGTAGAAAAATCCGCTCCCGGAACTTATTTTGCCTGCGATAATTTTTCCAATGGGTATATAGGTATTCAGGAACTTGCGCAGAAAGATGAACAGGGGAACCCTAGGCGTGTCGCAATTTTTTCCGTTTGGGATGCGAAAGATACGGGTGATAATCCGCACGCAGCACCGGAAGAAGAACGAGCTAAGCTTATAGCATCCGGGAGAGGGGTTCATACCGAACGTTTCGGAGGTGAAGGCACAGGCGGTAAATCAATGCGACCGTTTAATTGGAAAGAAGGAGAGGTTATCCGTACTTTAGTGATTGAGCGTCCTGACGGAGATGATTTTCGTCGTATTGCCGGATATATTTATGATCCGGATACCGAGAAATGGGAACTTATGAGTTGTTGGCGGGTGCAGGCTGTGCGCCGCGGTCTCGGAGGCGGTTGCGGTTTTGTAGAAGATTTTATGAGGAATGTAGATTCAAAGGGTCGTGAGCGACGCGCTACATTCGGACCGGCTTTCAGATGGGCGGATTCCGCGTGGCATCAGGCTACTCATTTCCAATTTACACGAGATAGTAACCCGAACGATAATATCAATTGCCGCCTTAACCCCCAACGCGGGTACTTTTCCCTCGCTACAGGCGGTAATATCTCCCCCGAAAAAGATTTTCAACCTTTTAACATCAAAGAATTGAAACCTTTACCTAAGGTATCCCCCCCGGGTAAGGATGTTATGGATATAGTGCTGGACCCGAAGGCAGAAGAGAAAGAATGAACCGCTGAACCGCAGTCCCGCCCCAATGCCCACCTCCCCTCCACATTTACGATTTTAGATTTTTGATTGACGATTTAAGAATAGTGGCGCTGCCGTGGCGCAAGGATCGGAAGTTAGTTACGAAGCAAAGCCGGGAAGCACCGCCTGCGTTGGGGTGGGCTCGTTTCCGCGGGGGGACGCGCGACGGAGCGCGCATTGTTTGCAAATCAAAAATCTAAAATCATAGCCATCCAATAAGAGAAGCATGAGATTGCCAATTTCCCCGGACAACATCTCGGATATTCGCATCTATTCGCTCAAAACCATGTCTAAACCCAACTTTTTCTGCAAGGATTAACCATCCTAGAAATGACGCGGGTTGCATCATCCGAAGAGTGGTTCTATTGGATGGCTATGATCTAAAATCAAAAATCAAAAATGCGGCAGGGGGGGCTGA
>CAZJIH010000051.1:0-14748 GCA_964545935.1 uncultured Akkermansia sp.
TGCAGATATTTCCGATGAGTGGGAAGGTATTCACGGACGCGTTATTATACCTCCTGATACTCTTAGCCGTCTTCGCGGGCAGACCACGGCAGCTCCTGCCCCCGTCCCACCTCCGGCTGCCTAATTTATCAACATCACTTACATTCCCATCTACAGTGATTGACATTTTTACAGAAAAAAACTTGCACTTCCCGAGGTGTTGCTCGCGATGAAAAGAAAATGGTAGAATGGACGCAAAAAGCAGCGGAGGGCGGACAGATTGATGCGCAGAAAAACATGGCAGCGTTATATTACGAAGGGATGAAGGGAGTGGAGAAGAATTTACAAAAGGCTAGGGAATTTTGGAGCAGGGCTGCGGCGCAAGGAGACGCTGAAGCTCAGTATTTGGTCGGCATGATGTGCCATGAAGGTAAAGGGGGAGATAAAGATGATAAGCTGGCACAGGAATGGTTGCAGAAGGCTGCGGCTCAAGGACATCCGGATGCTCAGCGCACTCTTGCTACTCTAGCCCAGGAACGTTGGAAAGATTCTCCGGAAGAATTACAAAAAATTGCTGAAGGTGGAGATGCTGAGGCTCAAATGCAATTTTCTCATTTTCTCTGGAAGGGGGATGTGGTGCCCCAAGATAAAGCAAAAGCTATAGAGATGATGGAGAAAGCTGCGGCACAAGATAATACAGAAGCCCAGAAAATGCTCGGTGCTCTGTATCTCGCCGGTAAAGAAGTACCGAAGGATTTAACGAAGGCGATAACGTACCTCGAGAAAGTAGCTCAGAAAGGAGACGCAGAATCGCAAATCGTCGTCGGATTGTACTATTACTCGCAGGGTACACAGAAAGATGAGCAAAAGGGAAGGATGTGGATGCAAAGAGCGGCTGATCAAGGAAATATTGAGGCAATGAAGGGAGTGGCGGGCATGCTCTTCTACGCTAAGGAATACGATCAAGCCCTCAAATACTTCCGAAAAGTAGCTGCCGCCGGAGATGAAGAAGTCCGGAATAGTTTGGATAACATCGTTAAGATGATTGAGGAAAGTAAGCAAGCCGCATCTTCCCCGGATGCCCCAATTGCCCTGCTTAAACAAGGTCTAGGGTACTACTACGGGAAGAACGTCAATGTAGACAAGGGCAAAGGGGAAAGCCTAGCCCGCGAAGCGTTCAATAAAGGTGTAAGAAAGATGGTGGAGCAAAAAGGGGGTGCAGATGATCAGCTCTGTCTTGGATTGTGCTATTTCTACGGCATCGGCGTGAACAAAGACCCCGCCGAAGCCGTCAAATGGTACCGTCTCGCTGCCGAGCAGGGACTTGCTCTGGCACAGCACCTCCTCGGTTCGTGCTATTACCATGGCGATGGCGTAAACAAAGACCCCACCGAAGCTGTCAAATGGTACCGTCTCGCTGCCGAGCGGGGGCTTGCTCCGGCGCAGTGTGCCCTCGGAAATTTCTATTGGTTTGGCGATGGCGTAAACAAGGATTACACCGAAGCTGCCAAATGGTACCGCAAAGCTGCTGAGCAAGGAGATGCACAGGCACAGTACGACCTTGGAGTGTGCTATGCCAAAGGCTATGGCGTAAATAAAGACCCCGCAGAAGCTGTAAAATGGTATCGCCTCGCCACTGATCAGGGACTTGCAATGGCACAGTGCAACCTTGGATGGTGCTATGACGAAGGCGAGGGCGTGAGCAAAAACCCCACCGAAGCAGTGAAATGGTACCGTCTCGCAGCCGAACAAGGGCTGGCGGCAGCGCAGTACCGCCTTGGATGGTGCTATGCCAACGGCAAAGGCGTGGATAAGGACGATGCAGAAGCGGTGCAGTGGTACCGAAGAGCGGCAGAAGACGGGGAAAAATACGCGATGTACGAACTCGGCAAATGCTACCTTGAGGGGACAGGCATAGAAAAAGACGAGGCACAAGCCAAACAGTGGCTCCAAAAAGCCGCTGATAATGGTGAAGCCCGCGCGAAAGAGCTACTCCGACAGCCGGGGCAAAAATAATTTACTCTGCTTACCTCTAACACTCCTGCCCCGGAAGCTAAGCTACCGGGGGCATCTCTTTCTGACCTATCCCACTACCCCGCCCTTTACCGCTTGTTGCCATACTCGCGCGCCTCCGCAACCTAAAGGTCGCCTCGGCACTGCTCCCATGCCGGCTCACCCAATCCGGCTCCGCTCTGCTAACGCATCGCTCCGCCAACAATCCGTGCACCCGTTGCTACCGCTCCGGGTACAATGTTAAAAAAATCACAACATCCCAATTTTCTGCCGGACATCCCGTCAACCCTGAGATAAAATCCCAATGTGTGATCTTCTGTCATGCCACCACCTTCGTTAAGCCCCACCCGCCCACGGCAACGCCGTGCGGATTTACACACGGGGACTTGCCGTATCCGGAGGAAGGATACATACGGTCGGGATTTGACGAAGAATAATTAACAAGTGAAGTTTATGATAAAGTCAATTAAAAAATACATACTGATATTTATTCTTTTCGTGGGGACTGAAGTTATGGCTGATAATGCTTGGAATGTCATTCGTGACCTTGATGATAAGCTCGCGGATATGGGCGAAATACTAAAGAGAATAAATGATGAAGAAAGTGCGCGTGATTGCGAAAACTCTATTCAAACTATAATACGTGAGCTTGATGATATCAGTAGACGCCTCCTGCGCTTAGAAATTCCCGTAGATCAGGCTGAAGCAAGGAAGATGTCCGCAGCTATAGACCGTGCAGTCAATGCATTCGAGTGGAACCAACAATTGTCTCGCCTTAGGGCGAATGGTTTTTATGGTCTGGGAAAGTATTTCACACCTGTGCCGGATGGAATTGACATTGTCAGACCCCTTGACGGCTATACATCTTATTGGGATAAGATAGAGAACGTTACGGCAGAGAGTGAATACCGGAAAGATTTGTGCCAACAGGTGAGAGATTTGCAATGTTTGGAAGACGCGCTACGAATTAATAAAGCTGAGATTGAAGAATCAGAGTTAAAAGCGATAGAATCACTTGTAGGAAAGGTTGTGAACGTAAAGAAAAAAGAATTTAGATCTACGTCGCGTGAGAGGCAAATAGATTTTTACGAGTGTTATTTATTAGCAAAAAGAAAACAAGCGTGGATAGATCTATGCGATCAGTATCTATTACTACAGGAAGCAAACTACTTGAACGCCGGCAGACTCAAAGATGCGTTAGAACCGCTGGATGCGGCAATTCGAGCATATTATTCTGAAAGCGTAAAAAACTATAATGAGTATGTTCATACTCGAACAAGATTACTTCATCTTTACGGGAAGGGGCATTATTATCCGATTGACCGGAGGTGACCTACGATGTACCTCGAACGGTGAACACAAATTCCACAACACTGAACGATAGAAAGAACCCTTCCATCATGCCACCACCTTCGTTAAGCCCCACCCGCCCACGGCAACGCCGCGCGTTCTGTCGCACGGAACAGCCTCGGCGTGCGCGGCAGACGTACAGCATCGGGTGTAACATCGGCAACCGCACCACATCACAGGAAGTCAACTCCGGCGAAGATTACCCGGTCGAATCCGTCCTCTACCACTTAGCGGAGCAAACGTATTCCTTCGGGCGCAGCATAGGTCATACACTCACGCGAGAGGATAAAACAAACCCACTGCTCACCGTCACTACGGGCTACGCTCCTGACGGACGTATCGATGCGGATGGAGACGGAAGTCTTAATGCCGGATTTAATTCAGAAATAGGAGCAGATTTAAGACTTACTGTAGGTGTCTCCGATAACAAACAACACCGAAGTCAATGTTACGGGAGGTTCCTCCGGCGTAAACGGAGTGGGAGTCGGTTTTTCCGGACCGTTCGGTCAAAGAGGACAATGGAATGTTGACTATTCACATGATCCGACAGGGAGAGTTCGTACGCTGTCTATCGGAGCAAGTTATCAATTCTAAATGCTGTACAACCACAATGTGGATTTTTTGATGTTTGAGTGCATTTTCCTCTTGGGGAATGCTCAAATTTACGATAACATTAAGCTCGTTGAAAGGAATGGAACAAGTCACCACAGATGCAGTACAGGAAAAAATTCTAACTATATTGAAAACCATGAAAAAGCCTAGAATCAATGGAGTCGTAGGTATAGCAGCGCTTATCGGGATCGCATGCTTTGCTGCGGCTCAGGAAGCAGGACAGCAAGACACAGCCGGGAATGATTGTGTTGCGGGAGCAGGGAATGTAGATTTCGATAACTTGTTGCGGAAAGCAAATGCCGGAGATGCCGATGCTCAGGCGAAGCTGGCAGTATGCTATGGTAGAGGTGAAGGTGTGCCGCAGGACTATCAAAAAGCCTTTGAGTGGGCAATGAAGTCGGCTAAGCAAGGCAACGCAGATGGACAATTCATAGTTGCCGGATGCTATAGTCAGGGAAAAGGCATCGGTCAAGATATTCAACAAGCTATTCGCTGGCTTGAGACGGCAGCAGCTAATAATCATGTCGATTCTATCTCTCTTTTGGCGCGATTTTATTTGACCGGTACGGGAGTGTCGCAAGATTATCAGACAGCAAGATACTGGTTAGAAAAATCAGCCGCATTAGGCTCGGCAGAGGATCAAT
Source organism: uncultured Akkermansia sp. (assembly GCA_964545935.1). Classification (GTDB taxonomy): domain Bacteria; phylum Verrucomicrobiota; class Verrucomicrobiia; order Verrucomicrobiales; family Akkermansiaceae; genus Akkermansia. The sequence goes on from CAZJIH010000051.1 coordinate 4,599, forward strand.
ACAACTTGGGAGTTTTATATGCAGAAGGACTGGGTGTTCATCAGGATATAAACGAAGCGATACGCCGGTATGAGAAAGCCGCTGCTCAAGGTTATGTTAAGGCTATGTCTTATCTCGGAGTAATATATGGTGAAGGAAAAGGTGTGCCGCAGGACAGAAAAAAGGCTTTTTTATTATTTGAAAAGGCTGCTCAATTAGGTGACGATGTGGCTCAGGCTAATCTTGGTGTTGTGTATATTTATGGGGAAGGGACTGCAGTAGATATGGAGAAGGCAAGATATTGGCTTGAGTTAGCCGCATCGCAAGGCAATATCCAAGCTATGAATAATCTAGGTACAATATATGTATGGGGTAAAGGAGTTTCTCAAGACTTGGACAGAGCGAAGACTTTATATACTAAAGCTGCGTCTGCGGGTGATAAGGAGGCTCAGTATAATCTGGCAAATATGTATGTGTCCGGGACCGGTGTATCAGTGGATGTAGAAAAAGCAAGGAAATTGTATGAACAGGCATCATTGCAGGGACACGCTAAGGCCACACAAAACCTCGGAGCTATGTATGTGGAAGGTGTGGGGGTGCCTGTGGATTATTGTAAGGCGAGATTTTATTATGAGCTAGCCATAGAACAAGGAGAAGATAACGGAGCAGTTATGTTGAATATAGGGGAAATGTATCTCAGGGGTTTGGGTATGCCAAGGAACGTTCAAAAAGCCGGAGAATGGTTTAGGAAAGCGGAAGCGCATGGACAAGCCATCCCGCAAGAGCTCAAGGCAGAGTTGGAAGCAGCAGAGAAGGAAGAAAAATAAGGATGGGTGCGGGTAAAATCTAATAATAGTTACACAGCCATAACTCGCCGGGCTGTTCGCATACAAAATATGAAAAAATACACACTCTTTGTAGATTTTAAGGGAAAAAGTCACAGCGCACTACGGGAGGTAAGAAAACAAAGTGTGGCGGGGAACAATGCACCGAAGATCTGTCCATTGAAGGATTAAGTTGGAATGGTGTTGAAAAAATATTGAAAGGGGGTATTTTTTCGCGTGTGGATAAAAACCAACTGAACTGTATTGCGGGGGCATCTATCATGCAATATACCGACTATACGGAATATCCGCAACCTATTACATTAACTCTTGATAATGTACGGGATCTTGTACGGTGTCATGGTAATTTTCTTCTTGAAACCTTTTCTTCTTCTTGGCAGGAATCAAGACACAAGCTATGCTCTTTCTTCGTCATTACATTTTCTTTGCCCCTACAGGGTTTTCTTTCTGCCGGGCATCACGGATACAAATGCTTTCACTACTCAGGCACTCCGTATTATATCACCGGGAACAACGGAGATCTTTCTGTTCTTGACCGATTCCTATCCGATTGGCATCGGCATTATTCGGATACGTCTTGGGGAGAATTATGCTTTATTGATTATTTCACGACAAAGCCGTGGGTTATGTGGGCTGTCGAATATGAACAGTTGAAGCTTTTTGAAAAATCTAACATGGGAATAGTGCTTACCATTCACCAAAATATGAAGATAGACTTGTCTGATAAGCGGAGTTCGCTGTTTCGTCATATACTGCGTAATCCTCAAACGAGGGCATTTATCAATGGTCAAGGTTTATAATGCGCCCGATTTCAGCCACAAATCCGAGCAAGCCTGTGCGTTAGAAAGCATCTTTCTTCCCCCATGCAGCCGCCATCACCAAGACCTGCCCGCTTTCGGCAACGTCGCGCATCCTCTCGCCCGGCGAGAGCTTGCCCATCGGCAATCCCCTACAAAAGCGCAGCGTTCTACCACACCCGGCTACACCCGTCCCGATAATCTTTCCCGGAGACCTCCGCCAAGCTGATCCCCACACGGGCTACGCACGCATAGTACACTAGAGGTATCTACCTCACAACACCATTTCTGACCACACACGCCCTTTCCCCGGCTCCGCCCTCCACCTCCCGCGCAACCCCCGTTGTGCCGAATTCCAATACTTCGTCCCTCGTACTTCGTACTTAGCTTCCCTTCCCGCCGCCTACGGTTGTTCTCCTTCCCCCATCTCCGCCCGGCACCTTGTTCTCCCTTTTTTTGCTTGACATTCCGTCAACCCCGAGATAGACTCCCGTCGTGGGAGGGTGCCCACGATCCGTAAAGATGTATGATCACAACGGCAATACAATATACAACAAGCAGAATTGGAAATGAAAGCGTACATAAGAAGTCTATTGTGTTTCGGAATAATGTCCTGTACCTTACAGGCTGAAACAAGTTCTATCAAATTTGAAAATGAAGCAATTCGGAAAGAAGTTACGGAGATATTAAAAGAGCAAACATTAACTACAGAACGGGTTGTAGGAGATTTCAAGGTTAACAAAAGAACGATAACGTGGCAAGAGGCTGACGCCCGTTTTCGTCATTTTATGGGAAATCGTTTGTCGGAAAAGAAACCATACATCCTGATAGTTATATCCGAGGAAAACAGAGAGAAGTCAGGTGGGAGAACCCTTTTCCTTTTATACGATAAGGATTCCTATGAATGTCTTACGTTTTACAAGGTATTCGATAAACCCCGTCGCTGATCCTCACGTGGACTACACACGCACAGTACACTAGAGACATCCACCTCACATCCCCATTTCCGACTCCATCCGCCCCTCCCCGGCTTTGCAGCCACCTCCCGCGCAACCCCTGTTGTGCAGGCATAGCGGGAGGAGGCAGAGTCGAAACGATGCGTGGGGGATAAATCCTCGCTTTTGATCATAGATACAAATTTTTCGTCGAAGCATCAATCTACATTTTCCCTTTTGATCGCGCGAATAATTGGGCAAGGATGCAAATTTTTTATTGTCCATGGTTACTATGCCTGCGTTGCCTACAAGCATGTTAGTCACCGGCAAATCTGACGCAGACCCGATTCTTCGAGGACACATTCTTCGCCTCATGTCAGAATCAGAAGTAGAAAAAGAAGTGTTGAGACTTGACTTTTCAGATGACTTCGCATAAAATGAAGTGATAGAAATCCTGCGATTCGCTATGAAAACAAAATTATTTTTGAATGCTGCATTGTCGTCCATCCTCCTCCTAGGTTTGAGTGCATTGGCATTAGGTGCTCAAGAAGCATTGACCGAGCACGGGGAAGGGTTTGATTCTTCCCAAAGTGCGTCCTCGCAAAAGGAGCAAATAACACAGCCGACTAGGAAGCAGATAGCTGAATTCCGCGCCGGAAATTGTAAAGCGTTTTCTGATTTTATAGGGGAGCCTACGATACTTGTGTCCGTTTACGAGCGTGAAATCAAAGTTATTGAGAAAAAGCCCGGCGCGCCTAGTACAATTAGTTATAGCATAGCTTTTGCCCGCGTAGTATGTTCAACATGTGCTGCCTTAAAGACGGGGGACATTGTTGCGTTTACGGAGGGGTGGGAGGGTTTAACCCCGGAATCTCTTTATCATATCGCACACCCTCGCGGAGAACTTTACTACTTGATTGACAGCAAAGTCGCTTATAAAGACGAGAAAATAAACGTAAACTATCTGCTGGAAGGGCAACGACCTGTACTTGTTCGAGGAGATTACTACTGCGCTGAGGTGTATAACGGGAAAGAGTGAAATTTCCGGTTACTCCTGCCCGGTACGATGTCTCAAGGTATTTTAGTGGGATTCGTGCTATGTAGTTACCAAGGTATAATAGTGATTTCGGATCGGTAAATTTCAGCACATCCGTTTAGTCCGGTGTCTCAAAAACGGCGTTTTTAAGACACATAATTTGACTAGGCAGGATTACCCCATGGGACTCGGTACGGCAGCCGCACAATCCGCGCCACAAGTGCCGCTCCATCGTGCTCCTGCCCTTGCTCGCCCGGACATCAGGCTCCGCTCTGCTGACGCATTGTTCCGCCTACAATCCGTGCACCCGTTGCTACCGCTCCGGGCACAATGCTAAAAAAATTCCCCGACATCCCGATTTCTTGCTGGACATCCCGTCAAAACCAAGGTAAATTTCCCGATATACAGGCGCCCACTATGAAAAAATACCATCACAAGAAAATGATAAAAAAATTCTGCATTCTTATATTAGGCGTTTTACTGCTTACATCCTGCGATGAGGAATTACCGAGGCATATCTTGGGTGATTACTATTTGTGTCAAACGAAGATTGATTTAAGTGTTTTCTACTTAGTTGAGGATCTGCGGGATAGTGAGAATAAGGAGGCGGCAGCGAGAGTCGGGATAAGTGGGCAATATATATACTGGGAGACAGGTCACTGCCATGAACCCGGAGAGATCATCGATCCGGGACACAAGCCCTTTTGCCACTCAACAATTTACAGAATTGATACTCAAGAGAAAAAAGAAGTACGAGTTGACGAGATACCCGAACACGTCAAAATGTATCCGGCGGAAGAGTTTTATTATATGCTGGAAGAGGGGCATATAAGTGATCTGTTGCGTGGGTGGTAAGGCAATAAAATTTATGATCTCTTCTGCACTAAGACAACTTTCCCCATCAGTACTAAACCCGGCATGTGCGTGTGAAAAACCTCCTCTTTAATGAAATGGGAAAAATATGGTCAATTGATATCGAAGAAACATGGCGTAAGATGCAACAGGTTTATGTCCGACGCTATGACAGGGGGGTAATAGTTTGTTATTCGATCTTTTTCCTTATAATCGGAGTATTAAGCTTCATCATTAAAGAACAAGGATGACCCCTTTTTCTGTTTGTACTCTTCAATCCGGGTCGTCACCTGTTATTGCGTCAACATCTTTCTGAGTACTCTTACCCGTGGGTTTTTGCCAAAGGTATCGGTCTTGCAAATGAAGTGCGGGAACGAACAGGTGGTTTGGAGTATGCTAATCGCGACAAAGGGTATCGTCTTTATTTGCCATGGACAACACTGAGAGGTAGCTTTTATGGGGTGTGCGATCGAGAAATGGTAGCAGATTTTTTCAGAACGGATCTAAATAGATGTCAATACCCTCTGCCACCTAAGACGCTGACGGTGGACCTACTGCATAAGATGACCGTTAGAGAAACCTTTCCGGCTCTTCCGAAAGGATATATTTATCAAGGACGTTGGCTGATACCCGATCTTAGCACCGAATCGATGTGGTTCCCCTTCTCCCGCGAGGACGGCCGGCAATATGCATAGGTACTTACTTTGGCTTGGGTTTGTGCTCTTCCGGGAGCATGTGTCATGAGAGAAGATACCACGGCGTTTATTTTGTATGGCAGCGTTATGGCCTGTGAGTTTCCACGTTTCCAAAGGTTTGGTGCTGTCTACGACAAGCGGAAACGTTTTTGTTATCATTTTTACCGGCAATGCTTTGTTGTGCGTGTTGAAGGAGGGTGTATAGCAAAAATCCCCTATAACTCTATCCGACGAATTCTTCGAGGGGAGAAATTTTGGATAATTCAAACAGAAAGGGGAGGTAATTTCCCGTGTCCGATACTGCCGGAAGGCATTCTACCTTTGAATATTCCAAAGCTCAATTTTTACAATTGCTACCGGTTCACTCTCTTTATCCTTCTTACCGGCATTATCATCAATATTTTTTATGCCGGATCATTACTTTAGTCATATTTTAAATGTTATAATGCGCCCCTTATTATTATCATGAGTTTGAGTATCCCTAAACGACAGTAAGTCCCCTTCTTCCGTCCATGCAACCATCCTTGCCAAGACCTGCCCACCCTCGGCAACGCCGCGCGTCTGCAGGTCGACTACGTCTATACTCCCTTCGGTCAAGTCCGCGAGGACGGCATCATCCCGCAGCCCATCCGGTGGAGCGGCGAGATGTGTGATGCCGAGACAGGACCAGTGTACTACGATTACCGCTGTTATAGTCCGCGTGATGGCAGATGGACGAGGAGAGACCCGATTGGGGAAAGAGTCATAAATGGACCTGCCGGAGAGATAGCAGCCGGATCAGCTTTCGTTGCCGGGGCAGCAAAGGTAGCACAAGCACTATGAGTTTGCACAAAGTTCCGGGGATAGGATTGCTTTGCCTCTTTTACCGAAGGTCTATACATCGAGCCTACTTGATTTCAGCAAGCAAAACCTCGTATTTCTCCCGGAATGTGAGAGAGGAAAACTCCGTGTTTCTATTGACAGACGTTTTGACGAGGCATCTGTATCGTCTGACAATGAGTGGATATGATTCATATAGGAGCATCTTTGTCTCTATGGCAAACGCGGCACCACGATTCCCGGCAGATTTTCAGCTTGCCGACCGGGATTTCCTATCGGGGAAAACTGAATTTTACCGCTACTTTCGACTACGATGGACGGATTTCAACGCTTCATTTAAGCCGGCTCCGAGATTCCTTCGTCTATTCCGGCGTGCGAAGCCGGATGAGTTCTGCAAGGGCTACAATCTCCGTTGCCGACTTTTGACGCAGTTGGCGCAGTCGAACCCCACGGATGCAAAACGTTTCTCCGCATTGCCCGGTAACGAGATATCCTTGTTTCACTGTGCCTTGGACTGCTTCACCGACAGTTTATCGACCCCGGACAAACACAAAAAGGCTCTGACAGAATACGAAGCTATCTATGCCGACATAACCGGTCTTCCCGTACCATGACCAATGATCATCTCTATTTGCTCTTCGATGATTCTCCCGGTTTCTCGAAACCTGTGGAACCTGAACTTCGCTCCATGCCTCTGAGACCCTCTCTCTTCTCGTTGGAAGATGAATTTTTGGCTTGCTTCCCTTAGTGGAACGGGGTATGAGGGATGAGAATTCTTTGAACTGCCATTCATGACTTTATTGTCTTTTCATTCTTAATAAGTAGTTCAGATTTCTCCTTATTGTGGGCGGACTCGAGTGCTCGGTTCGAAACGACACCATACCAACCTACTTCAGGTACGAGGTACGAAGTGAGGAAGTCGGGCGCAACGAGGTTGCCGTGAAATTGGTGCCCCCGTGGTGCGCAAAACGCCCGGGACCTACACAGGATGCGGCGTTGTAGCGATTATAAAATTCCCGCTGGGCGGATGTGGTTTGTTTTCTTGGGACGTGTAAGAAATTCGGGCTTGCGTTTTTGTAGGATGTGGTGTATAAAGGTCGGGCGCACTTCCCGTCTCGGAAGTTCCGTAATTAGTAACAACGCACATACAATATGTCTAAGCATGCATCACTTAAAGCATCCGGTTCTGTCGGGGGGAAACGTTCGGTACTGAAGCGTTTTGAACGCGTGAAGGTACTTAAAGAGCGTGGTCAATGGAAAGAGGGTCAAAGTCCTATCGGGCTCCCGAAGACTAAGTTCGAAGCCTAATTGCGCCGTACGCTTTTCCGACGACGATGCCGTAATATCGCACCGACATGCAACCACCGGACGAATCGAGCGTTGACGCAGAGGGGCTTCGCGTCAACAGGTTTTTGGTTAGCTGTGGATTTGAGTCGCGGCGCAAGGCGGATCAGCTTGTCAGTGAGGGGCAGGTAGAAATCAACGGGAAGCAAGCCAAGGCGGGGGACCGAGTTTTACCGGGTGATTTTGTAAAAGTAAACGGCAAGCGTGTAGAGCCGAAGCCGTCAGTCACGCTTCTACTTAATAAACCGCGCGGTTTCGTGTGCAGCAGGGAACCGCAGGGGGCTGCCGGTACGATTTATGATTTTCTCCCGGCTAAATTCCGACACGTCAATTACGTAGGACGCCTGGATTCAGACAGCGAAGGGCTTATCCTTCTCACGAGCAAGGGGCAATTCGGTGACCGCGTCGCGCATCCTGCCAACGGCATTGAAAAAGAATACTGGGTAACGCTCGATCGCTCTTTCGATAATTCGGTTCTGCTTCAACTTCTCAAGGGTATACGCATTCCGGAGGGACAGGCTAAAGCTAAATATGTAGCGCGACTTTCTCCGCGCCGGGCGTGTGTGGTGCTAAGCCAAGGGCTGCGTCGTCAGCTCCGACAAATGTTTGCCTGCTTGGGTTTCCGTGTTCGTAAATTGGTGCGGGTACGGATCGGTTCACTTTGGGGCGGCGATCTCCTACCCGGTCACTCACTTGTTCTTTCTTCGGAGCAGGAATCTTTGGCTCTCACCAACCCTAAACGGCGTGCCGGTCTACTCGGTGCGACTCAGGCTTTCCCGGCTTCCGGCACCCTCTCCGAGGAGCAACTCAACGCAAAACTGAATATCGAAGAAACCCGCCGAGCGCTCATCGAGGATGCACACTACGAGTTTAATCCGGACGATTTTGAAAGTGAGGAGGATACAACATCCGGCACCTATCCGGACTCGGAGGAGGACGATGTCTCCCTCCCCGTGAAGCACCGGAAATATCCCTCGCGCCGTCGGAATTCGCGGCATGCTCCGGAGTCGCCTGCGCCGCGGCATCCGCGTCCGCGTAGAGGGAAGGATGCTTCGTCCCATCCCCGCGCCGGTCGTTCCCCTAGGTCAGGTTCCCGCTTTTCCGACCCCCGCAGGTCCTCTTCTCCTCGTGACAGACGCAGAAGTAGCCGGGGAATTCCGCCGGACGCTCGCCGTAACGGGAAAGAGCGTTCCTTCGGGAACAAGGTTGCTTCTTTCGGGAAAAAACGCGGTGCTTCCCGCGGTTCCTTTGCCGGAAAGTCTCGGGGTTTCGGCGTTCGCGCCGTGCGTGGCAAGGGCAGGGGTACCCGGCACCATTAACACGATAGCTTATGTCCCGTCGTTCCGAGTCTCTCCTTCGTATTCCGCTCATGCCCATCCGTGTCAGCTTTCGCTCGTTCATGTCGGGAGTTTTTCTGCTGCTCCCGTTGTTTTTCCCTTTTGCGTGGGGAATGGATGTACCGGCACCGGGAAAAGACAGCGTGCTCGAGCAACGGCTTCTCCCTCTCCGGCAAAAAGCTGAGCAAGGTGATCCGTACGCGGCTCAGCAGCTTTATATGCGGTACGCTATGGCGGGTCATACCGATCTCGCTCGTTCTTGGGCTCTCTTTTACAATTCTTTGCTCGCCGGATTCGCGCAAAAGGGCGATGTCGATGCTATGTTACAACTCGGTTCACGCTATTTGCGCGGCACGGATTATACCCCGTATAGCTTGCAGGATGCCACAACTTGGTTTTCCCGAGCCGCCGAAGCCGGAGACCCAACCGGTGCTTACATGCTCGGTGAAATCTATTCCCGTGCGGGTAATACACCTCTTGCGGACCGAGCTTACGCGGACGCTTACGCTATTTATTCCGAACGCGCGAAGTCCGGTTCCGATGCGCAGGCCCTTTACTGGACCGGCTACATGTTACAAAATGGTATAGGTACTCAACGCGACCCGGAAGCCGGTCTGCGTACTCTCCGCCAAGCCGCTGAACTCGGCTCGCCTTGGGCTCTCGAACAACTCTTTAAATCTTACTACAACGGAATCGGTACCCCGAAAAATCATACCACGGCTCTCTCTTTTGCCCGTAAACTTGCCGATGAGCACAAAAATACAACGATGGCGTATATCGTTGCCTGTGCGTATTTCGCCGGCAAAGATGTCCCGCGGGATGATGCTCTCGGTGAGCATTACCTCGATCTCGCCGCACGCGGTAACATCCCCGACGCTGTCTACCTGAAGTCGAACCGTCTCGAACAACTCGGTAAGTTTGATGAAGCGCGTCCTTTCCTGCGTCAAGCTGCAAGTATGCACCAGCGGGATGCTATGCTGCGCCTCGGTTCGCGTATGCTCGCCGGTTCCGACGGCATCCCCCACGATACCGAACGTGGTATCTTTTTACTCGAAGCCGCCGCGCACGAGTCCTCTCCCCAAGCTGCTCTACTCTTGGCTAAGTATTACGAGGATGCCGATGAACAGGCCATCGCCGATTCTTGGTATATCACCGCTTCCGACCTCGGTTCCCCCTCCGCCATGGCGCGTCGCGGTCTCCTTCACCTCATCCCGAATTCCTCTGTCTCTTGGAATCCTACCCGCTGCTACCAATGGTGGCGCACAGGTGCCTCCCTCAGCGACCCTACCTGCACCCTTTATCTCCGTCTCTTCTACTACGTCTTCATTCCCTTACTCCTCCTACTCACTTTCGCTGTCCCCGCTTACATCGGATATAAAGCACGAAAAAATAAAATCGCGCGTGCTTCTGAAGCAAATTCGTAAAGAGACTTGCTCATATCTGTCCCCTGAAAGTGAACAGTTTAGCACCGCGCGATGATTCCGCCGTGGATATGCGTGGTGGGAGAGCAG
>CAZJIH010000052.1:0-14445 GCA_964545935.1 uncultured Akkermansia sp.
CGGCGCTCCCGCTTGCTTGCTGCCCGCAATGGCACTCCGAACGGCAGCTAACGCAAAAACTCATCCGCTCTACTCCATTACGTGTCAACATCTTATGTACATCGTGGTCTCTGAATGGCTCGGGCTGTCCGTCCTTCCCTCGCCGAACTGCGACCTCCGTATGGAGTAATTCATACGCCACGCCGGCTGTTTTTGTTTGCTGATCAATGCGTCTACGTGCCGCTTCCCGTAATACCCCCGCATTCTCGGACAACTCCTCTGCACCACCTGCCCAATCGACCGATGTTTCCCCGACTTTCAAGCACCCGCTGTGCGCCGCATCATCGATGCCGTACACATAGATGAGCCTAAAACTCGCTGTCTGTCGGTACATTTCCATACTTCGAGCCGCCATGATGCGTTCACCGCCATGGTGACCACATTGTACCGCACCTTGCTCGGAATGGCAAGCACAATGTTCTGAGAACCCAGTGGCGGGCACATCTGTCCCGATAAAATTTTCGAGAATTGCCGCAAAGCTAATTCCCATGCGTGTTACAGACGTTCTGCGTACCAAGGGTGTTTCAACCTCACAGGTGCATGGATTTAGTTCCCACGCATCGTTTCGGCTTTGCTTCCTCCCGTCATCACCGAGCAGCCCCGTTGCGCCTAACTGTTTGACTTCGTCCTTCGTACTTCGTACTTGCTCTCCCCCTCATCTTCCTACCGTAGAGTCATCTCCCACCACTAAGCCTTTAATTTCCTCGAGACAGATGTGGGAAGGAAGGTAACTGCGTGAAGGTGGTGCAACGGGGAAGTATCCGGAGTCTCGAATAAAAATCAAAAAGGCGGGGAAGTTGGGCGGCGTGCATTGGGGTGGGCACCGGGTCTTCGGTTCGGTAAACGTCGTATCCTTTGAAGTCTTATACGTAAACTTTGAACACGGCGTGCATCGTAATCTTTTAGCAGTGTCCGCAATTCTTCTTCACGCCGGGTTTGTTCTTCTTCCCGTGGTGGTTGCATTGCGACGAGCATGATGAGTCTCTCTCGTGTCTTTTGAGAGAAATCACTCCTAGCGGTTAAGAAAGTAAGCACACCGAGTGTCCGTTCCTCTTCTCTGTCAGCTTTTTCCACTTTTCCCGCAAGCCGAAGTTCTCGGGTATATCGATCGCGGATGGCAAAATATAGTAAAATCGCTTCACTATCGCCCGGACGATCCGCTAATAGTGTTTGCGCGTAATCGAGTGCCCGCGATGTATCCGTTGAACGTCGCCCGAGACACCCACGCCTCGCGGAAAGTCGTAGATACATACGTCGCAATTCCTCTGATTCGGGGTTTTTCCGGAGCATAGCGTCCAAGATATCCGCCGGTTGTTCCCCATTGGGTGCTAAAATTTTTTGCAATTTTTTTGAAGGAGCAAGAGCCAGTATCTCGACTCGTTGCAATTGTGCCCGTTCATCATTCGGCATCACTCGTAAAACACCTGTCAATACGGCTACTGCACGTGCCAATAAAACATTTCTTCCGGGTGTATGGTGTTTACATTCAGTGACTTCACCGCAGCTACACGGTGGGCAATGCCGTGCGGCTAAGAGGTAACTCTGCACAAGTTCCATCCGTGCCTCAGTATCAGCGTGCGGCAAATCCTCCTCTATCAAACGTAACAATGTGGCGTTTGCCTCCTCGCGCCGTGGGCGGCTCCCGTCCGGGTTCTCCCACAAATAAAAAGCCATCGCTAAGCCGTTGTACGCTCGTATTTGTTTAGCTGAGTATCGCGGAAACTGCTCCGCCGCCCGCCGATAATAGGTCTCCGCCGTTCCATAATCACCTGTCTGTAAAGCGATAGTAGCGAGTGTCATACATGCTTCCGCCATGCGTGCGCTTCCGCTGCCCGCTCCTGCCACAATTTGTTCGTAGTAGGGCATGAGGTCTTGAATGAGTTTGGCATCTGCCCGCGATGGCGGCAAAAATCCCTCATCTCCTGTACTCTTACTAACCATACCGGTAAATATGCGTTGCAAGGACGCATCGGCTATCTGCTCATTACGCTCAGCAAGTAAACGTTGCTCATTTTCACTCTTCCAGAGGGCATTTACGTGAAAATACGATGTTACCATTGTAACAAAAAAGAGCAGCAAAAAGAGGGCGGCCGCGTGACTCCACGCCGCTATAGCCGGTTTCCTCCGTACCCACATGATATATCGCCGCAGTCGACTTACCGGTCGCGCTCGTACGGGTTCCCCATCCAAATATCTGTGCAAATCCGCTGCCATTTCCGTCATACTTGCATAGCGATCGGATGCCGAAAAGGAGATACTTTTGTTGATAATAGCCCCTAGCTCATCCGCTTCTTTGAGTGGAGGTAAAGGCGTCGAGCAAATATGGCGTACGAGATTCCCGGGTTCTGTCTCGCGGAAAACCGGCTCTCGTGTAATTAGTTCGTAAAGGGTTAATCCTAAACTATATTGGTCTCCGGCAAAGGAATTTTCCCCGCGTAATAATCTTTCCGGTGGCATGTATCGCAGGGTTCCGTCGTGTGTCTGCGTGACTAACGGCGCGTCCTCCCCGGCATTGAGTACTGTCGCTAACCCGAAGTCGCTTACATGTACAGTTCCTTCATCATCCAGCAGAAGATTCCCGGGTTTTATATCCCGGTGTAACACGCCGTGCGCGTGCGCGAATGCTAAAGCCTCCGCTGCCTGTACCCCGACTCGCGCGACAGCCCGTAAATAAGGTTCATTCGGAAAGGCTCGCCGTAGGTTGCCTGCTTTTAGCCCTTGCCCACGTACCAGTCCCATTACGTAGTACCTCCAAGGTCCTTCCTTGCCTGCTCCGAATACTTCCACTATGTTGGTGTGTCTGAGCCCGGCTATCAATCTCGATTCATTCTCAAATGCTTCACTATGGTATGCGTCCGAACTCCAAGAAGGTGAAAGGATTTTTACGGCTACTTCCCGTTGTAAACTTTCCTGTGTCGCCCGAAAAACTGTCCCCATCCCTCCGCTTCCCAGTTTCTCTTCTAAGTGGTAATCTCCTAAAACTTTCGGATAATCAAAGCTACCCGGTGCCCGTGTTGTCCCACTTTTACTTAGTTCTTCCATTTGCACCATTGTCGGTAACAGGTCCAACAACTCATCGCGGTGCTCCGGGTACCGAGCCGCGTATTCCTCCGGACTCAGCTTTTCCCCCTTTCGTAAAAGTTCTAAGTAGTGTTCGGTGAGTTCGGCGAGCTCCTCCTCGCCCTGCCTTTTGTCGGGTTCCTCACCCCCTTTCTGTCTCCCTTCGTTTTTCACAATCTCTCTTCTTCTTGTAAGAGTAAATCACGAAATTTTTTCAATGCCCGCATGTATCGTATACTGGCGGATTTCTGTGTTATCTCCAGTACCGCCGCGCACTCCGCATTGCTTAATTCTTCAAAATGCCTTAGTTCCAAAATATTCCGATCATTTTCCGGTAACCGCCGTAATACTCGCCGCGTTGTCGCTTGCCTCTCCAATCGCTCTAAATGTGTGCGCGGACTGGATATCGTGTCGGCAAATTGTGCCCATGCATCTGTACTATCCGTGCGGTCAAAGTCAACCGATGCCATCTCTACTTCTTTCATGGCATCGCGTTTCCCTGCACCGAGATGCCGCCGCTCCATATCAGTCAATGTCTGCAACGCTATCTTGCGTATCTTCACGTATACCGGCACGTCTCCGCTCTCCCGTAAATACTCCATCCGACGTCCGCAGGCTATGTAGGTCTCCTGTGCTATGTCGTCCACCCCGATGCGCCGCCGTAAAGTTTCAGGTATACGCGATTCAAGCATGTGCATCATGCGTTCCCTATTCTCTTGCCATATCTCCGCTAACCATAGTTTATCCTGCGGTGCCGCTTCGTTGTCTTTTGATGAACCCATTTCTCTTATTCTGTCGGTTTTTCTTCTCTTAAATCCCTCGCCATAAGTTCATGTAACGCTTCCTGTGCCGGTTTCCCACAGTATAAAATTTCATACATCGCATCGGTTATGGGAGTGCGTACCCCGAGCCGCCTCGCTAATTGATAGGTCGAGAGTGTATTGGGTATCCCTTCTACTACCTGTCCCACGCGTTGTTGACATTCCTCGACAGGTACCCCTCGGGCTATAAGACGCCCGGCTGTCAAATTTCGGCTATGTTCCGAGTAACACGTTACGACCAAATCTCCCATCCCGGATAATCCCATAAATGTTTCCATTTTCCCGCCGCGAGCTATCCCTAAACGTGTCATTTCCGCTAATCCGCGTGTGGCAAGCGCCGCCCGCGCATTGTCTCCGAGTCCTAACCCCGCGCATATCCCTCCGGCAAGCGCGAATACATTTTTTACCGCGCCCCCTAATTGCATACTTACGATATCCGTGCTGGTATATATCCGCAAAAACGGTGTACTGAGTCGCTGTTGTACAGCAGTCGCTAAACTGATGTCTTCAAATCCTACAAGGGTAAGACTCGGTAGCTCCAAGACGATATCCTCCGCGTGGTTCGGTCCGGATAAAACGCCTACAGACTGCGGCAGCACTTCACTGAGTATCTGGCTCATCAGCATGCAACTGTCTTTCTCTATCCCCTTCGTGCAACTTACTACTACAGCTCCCTCTGCCAATTTGACATGCGCTAAATTCTGCGCTACCCCCCTCATTACTACACTGGGAACTACCACTATCACCAAATCCGCTCCCTCTACATCTTCCCACTTACTCGTTACCTTTACATGAGCGGGCAACGGCTTCGCGCCGGTTACCCGACAAAGACTCAACCGTGTCTCGCGTATAATAGCCGCTTCCTCCTCCCGATATGTCCAAAGTACCACTTCCCCGGGTTCGTAAGACGCCGTAAGTGTCAGGGCTGTTCCCCAAGCTCCCCCTCCTATTATTGCCGTTTTCTGAAATCTTTTCTGCATGTTAATCCTTCTTTGTAAATACTTTCGGTTCTTCCCCCCTGCGTAGTCGCCGGATGTTATCGCGGTGCCGATATACGACGAGTAGTAGGATAATAAAAAAGGTGCTCGGTACCATCCACTCCGCTGTCTCAACTCGCCCGTCTGTATGTACATATATCACTAAGGCTGAAAGTGTCATCGCTACCCCGGCTACTATGCTGGAGAGAGAGACATATCGCGTAAGAACCAGCGTAACAAGCCAAGCCGCGACTGCCCACGCGGCTACCACCGGAAAGGCTCCCACCAAACACCCCGCCATCGTCGCTACTCCCTTCCCCCCGCGAAATCCCAAAAAACACGTGTACGTATGCCCCAAAACCAACGCAAATATCACCCCGAGAAGCAATCCCATTTGCCCTACACTATAGTTCGCTACTTCCGCTCCATTCCTCATCCTAAGCCACAATACGGGCAACATGCCTTTCATAAAATCCAGCGTAAATACGAGTATCCCCCAACCGGCTCCCATCACCCGCCACGCATTCGTAGCACCTATATTATGCGACCCCAGCTCTCGTAAATCATAACCACACACCCTACCGACCAAATACCCGAAAGATATTGACCCTATCACATACGCCGAAACTATATACACAAGTACCTCTACCACACCCCAAAATCTTACCATATCCTATCCCGTATGACAACCTTTATTTCATTTCACGAATCAAAAATGCGACGGACTTCGGAAGCGGCACGGCGGACCTGCGATTCACCTGTTCACTTTTTCCTTAAACTTTTCCACGTGTACATCCGAACAATACGGTGGCAGCCTGAGGTATCCTTCCCTACCCGGCATAACTTATTATTCCGTCAACAGACTGCGGAGAGTCGCCCGATCTGCTCTCCGGTCTTGCGATGGAAGGTTGATACCCTCGGGTATATCTCAATGCCCCGCGACCTTTCGGTACCACTTTGCCGCTTCTGCATCGTTTCTTTCTACCCCCATCCCGGTTTTGTAGTACAGAGCAAGGCGGGATTGCGCTGCGGCATATCCCTGTTCGGCAGCTAAACGGGTTATTTCGAACTCAACCTCCTTCGGATTCTCTCCCCACGTGTTGGCACCACGCTGACTGTCTAAGCAGTACATGACGATGAGTACGGGAGATCCTATGCCCGGGATGAGCGCCAATAATTGATACCAACCGCTCAGTCCGATATCGTGCAGACGCCGTGCTCCATAGCCGAAACTAAGCAAAATGACGTATATAATCGGCAGTACGACCAATGCCAAGATGATGAGAGCCGGAACGATAGCTACCGGGTGTTGATCTATAAAAGTCAGATCGACTAGGTGTTGATCCGTTGCCGTAAAGAACGCCGCGACACCCAATAAGATAAACATCGCCGCGTAAATAGACGAAATAACCACCACAAAAAGTAGCGTTTGTACGCCGCATACCGATAGCCAATAATCCTTGCGCCGCAGGCGCCCGCTAAATCGAATAGTCAGAAGTTCTTTCATCTAGCGTAATGCTACACCCAACGCACAAAAAGTCAAGCAAAAATCCCTCACCATCCCAAGAACATTCTTCAATCGCGAGATGCTGAATCTAGCTACAACACAAAGGCATCACTCATCGCTTCAGTTCGAATTTTATCGGAACAAATCCGCGTTTTCTCGGGACGAACATGATTTTACGCTTGCAATACGAAATCAGATATGTCATAATAACGACGTAAAAGCTATGCCGCGCATTCACGTTAAAGAACCGAATCACTACTACACATTTGAGCTTCCTGTTACCCTTGGGAGCGAGGTTGTCGTAGGTACTGCTCCATCGTGTAAACTTTCCTTGCCCGGGGTTCAGGGATTAGCACCCGCACATGCCCGTATTGTCTGCCAAGGGAACGGGTATGTCATCGAAGACTTGCAGCAAAGTCCGCTGGGTACACAGCGAAACGGTCAACCTATACGTGCGGAGTACATGGCGCCGGGTACGGAGTATCAGCTCGCTGCCGTCACCATTGTGCTCGAACCGGAAGCCGTCGCTCAACCCGTACAACCCGAGCAACAACCCGCGCCGCAACAGCCGGTCCAACCACAGCCCGCGGCACCGCAGTCAAGCGCTAAACCGGCGAAATCGTCTAAGGGTCCTGTGCTGCGTACAGCCGCGAATGCGGGTGATACACCTGCTCAGCCCGGCGGCGCGATCGACGATTTAGTAAAAAAATACGACCGCACAGGCAGTCGAAGTAAGGCTACTGTCATCTATGTGATAATTATCCTCCTGCTGGCTTTCTATGCCGGTATAGCTCTCCGCCACTGGGAACGTACGGGCAATTACCTGCCGGGTATTAAGGCTGACGGCTAGTCTCGCTGATGTCAGCGTACTACTCTGTGCGCACCGCTCTTTGCCATGTCTCTCAATCCTATCCCTTACCTGCTCCGGTTTTTCATCTGTTTACGGTTGCGGCGGGGCGCGTGCCCTCGTCTACATTGTGCCCATGGTTGTTTGCTGTGGCTCCTGTCGGCTGTGGTGTGCATGGTGCTTGCCGGATGTAAGGACGGAGATTCAAAACCTACCCCCCCGAAACCTCAACCGCGAAAAGTTGTTGAACAGGCACCCCCGGAACCATCAGCGCAGGATGTGCGTGTGAATCTATTGCCGTTCCTAGCGGATTTTCCTATGGTGAAGCTGGGTGAAGTCCGGATGTCGTGCGCTGTGCAGGAGGATGGTTCTGTCATTATTTCTGCGAATGCTGCCGTATGCACGGAGGAGAATCTATATAGCAAGGAGGAAGCACCTCCGGTGTTCAATGTCGAACGCAAGGAAGTTAATTCCGCTCTTAATCGTGCTATGTTGCCGGATGCTTCTTATTTGTTGCAGGTCGGCGCGGATCCTTCGATGATAACCGACGAAGACCGAGCTCCCAAAGCTTTGCCGCCGGATCTTCAAAAACAAGCTGATGCGCTCAAACATTTTGCCGAATGTCCGGTGTACCGCCTGCAATCCGAAGCCGGTTCCCTTCAAAATATTCCGGCGTCAATGCGTGCCATCAAAAAAGGCACCCGCTGGGATGTGGGGGATGTAAGTTTCGATACGTCTCCCATGCATGGACTCCAGTCCCTTATCCCGGAACGCGCTTTGCCCAAAGACGCGGTCATCGTATCGGATAATTTTGAAGCAAAGCGCCGTGCTCGTATCCGCGAAATGGTCGATGCTTTTAACGCCGCCTCTCAACCGTATATCGAGGGACGTGAAGCTGCCGCACGCTCCCGGGTGCTTGAGACTCAAGCACGTAACGAAGAAAGCCAAAAAGCTCAAGCGGAACAGGCGGAGCAGCGACGTCTTTGTCACGAAGCTTGGCAAAAGGCATGCTCCGCTTTTCTTCGACCGACCGCTACTTTTTCCGGCGAATGGTCACGTGGCAATTCTTTCGGTAAATTTTCTCTCCGTATCTCGGATGTCTCATCTTTTCCCGATGCTCTGCAATTTATCGGTACGCTCTCCGATTCTAACCTTCCGGAAGCCGTAGTCAATGTAGTCGGTCGCTGCCAACCATCTGACGAGCAAAATGAACCTATCCCCTGCGTCATCCACATTTACCACGGTCGTTACGACCCCGATGTGCCCACCGCCGAAGTTTTCGATAAGCACGATGCCCTTCTTCTTCTCACACTCTCTCCTTCCGGCTCCCTCACCGGTTCCCTTACCTCCGAATCTTGGAAAAATTCTCCGGAAAAGAATTTTCGTGTTCAATTTAAACCTAACCCATCCAAAAATAAATAATCTGTGCAGCGATGTTAATCGCGGCGCAAAATAAGCTATGGAAGATGAAACCGCACAGTACTACAAGGAACCCAGTCGGCGGGAGTGGGTCAGTTTTTATTCATTGGTAGGTATCCAAGCGCAGAATGCCTTTAATGAAAAGGCTGTGCAATTTATATTGATTCCACTCGGAGTCTGGCTGTGGGGAGCGACCGGCAGTATGCTTGAGTATGTGTTGGGTGCTATATTTGTACTGCCGTATATACTCTTTGCTCCGTTGGCAGGGTGGCTCTCTGACCGTTTCTGCAAGACTCGCATCATCCAGATAATGAGTATCTTTCAGATTCTTGTGATGGCGTGTATGCTCTTTTGTTTATACCAGCGCGACATGTATGCTTCTATCCTCTGGTTCTCTATCTTTGCCATTCAAGCTACTTTTTTAAGTCCGGCAAAAAAGGGAATCGTCAAAGACCTCTTAGGTTCAAGATACATCAGTTATGGCTCCGGTATCATCGAAACTAGTATGGTCGTCGTGCTTTTACTGGCTCAAATCGGTGTCTTTTTCTCGTACAGTCTTTTGCTGGGGCATTATCGGGATGTACTCGGAGCAGCTGCCGAACAGTCAGCCGGGTGGGAAGCTGCTATTTTGCCGGTATGGCTATGTATCGCTTTGGCTGTTGTTGTTGCCTTCGCTTCCTTCTTTTTACCGCGTTATCCCTCCGGACAAACCCGTCCCTTTACACGAAGTCTTTTCTACGAACACTTTGTCCAAGTAAAATATCTTTGGCGTGATAGACGTTTAAGACTTAGTGAATTAGGTATAAGTTATTTTTGGTGTTTGGCGGGAAGTTTATTTCTCATTCTCATCCAGATAGCCAAGGATATGGAGATACAGAGTGGGGCTGATTTTAGCCAAGCGTGCGGTATTCTTATGTTATGGCTTGGGGGAGGGGTAATTGTAGGTGGTATTTTGGCATCTCATCTCGGAAAGGGTAGAAATGAACTTGGGTTGATTCCTTTAGGAGCTATCGGTATTACTTTCTGTACTTTTATGCTTGCTATATCGGAAAGCGATAGTTCTTCTGCGCACATATTTCTTGCTCTTACCGGTGCCTTTGGTGCTATCTACCTCGTCCCGCTTAATGCTTTTTTGCAGGATAATTGCGATCCGGATAATCGAGGGAACATCATAGCTGCCGGCAATCTTATAGATAATTTGATGGGGCTTGTCGCCGTAGGTCTTATGTGGGTGATGCACGAATGCGGATCTTCCCCTCAGGGTCAGTATTTCGTCCTTTTCCTCTTTAGCGCTTTTATCATGGTCATTTCCCTGAGGCTTATCCCTCAGGCTTTTATTCGTATGGTCGGTATCTGGATTTTACGCTTTATATACCGACCTCGTGTCCTGCACCCGGAGCGTATCCCGGAACTCGGCGGCGCTCTCATCGTATGTAATCACGTTACTTTTGCCGATGCGCTTTTCCTTACCATGATCTGCCCGCGTCCGGTACGTTTTATCGTCGAAGAAAAATTTACTTTTAGCCGTTTGATCGGACCTATACTTGAGATATTTAACTCGTTGCCTATCTCCGCTAAGAATCCGCGTGATGCTATACGTAGCGCCGCGCACGGTATTGCTAACGGCGACTTGATTTGCATTTTCCCGGAGGGGCAATTAACGCGTACAGGCTGTCTTACACCTATCCGCCGTGGTATGGAAGTCATCGCAAAACACGCTAAGGCTCCGGTTATTCCTGTTTACATGGATGGTCTCTGGGGTAGTATATTTTCCTACTATCGTAGTCGTTTCTTTACCAAATTACCACATCATTTCCCATATCCTTTTACCGTAGCCATCGGAGAACCTGTGCAACCACGTCGCGCTACTAGTTCTTACGTCATGCATACTTTTCGTCAATTATCCGTTCAATGTTTGCAGGAATCGGGATTAGGTGGTCGCGAATCATTGATCGCTACCTTAGAGTCTATCGGTAGGAAACCTCTCGTTCATTACCGTTCATTCTCTCTCAATGGTTTTCAAATCGCCGGGGCTGTTATCGCTCGTGAAGCGCCCCAGAAGTGTCCAAAGCCCTTTGTGGATTGGTTAAATGTGCTTATCGGATTGGCTGCGGACTATGAAACTTTTCACCGCGCATGGCTCAATGCTTCTCAGGTTCATCGTGTCAACGCTCTTAAGGAGGGTCATCATGCCTTGCTCACTACCATCGGTCACAACGAACCGCACGAACCCGTACTCGCTGTCCTTTGGCCTATTTTAACCCGTACTCCGGTTCATCTGATCCTGTCGGAACGTGAAGAAATAGCTCCTTGCATATCTCAGATTGTCGGTAGTTCACGTATGCGTCAAATCCTTTTACAAGCCATCCCTCCGCGTCAAATCCCTTTCTTTGATTTCAGTCTAGGGGCAGATATTTCCACGCCTAATACACGGTGGCGTCCGGGTCTCGCTACCCCGGATGGTATCGTTGTCTCCATGAGTATGCGACGTAGTGTCACCCGTATGGATGACGGTACCATCCAACTCGGAACTCGTCCGCGTACCCTCGGTCTCCTCTTACCGGGTTTCGCCATACAAGGAGAAGGTGAAGAAATTATGATTACCGGTACCACACTAGCTACTGCTTATCCCTTGCCTCCTAAACTGTATATCGATGAGTGTGCCTTTTTAGCAAGACTAGCCTGAATACCTGAAACGCAGCGGGAGCAGCAATTCATCGGCGAGGAACTGAACTGCTCCTCCGGTTCGGTCGTTGACATGAAAAAGTGTACGTGGTAAAATACGAGAGAAGATGGGAAGCGTAAGGAAAAGGGTACGTCTGGGGATGATGGGAGTGCGTGAATTTATGCGAGGTAATAAGATAGACTATTTACCGGTAAGGCACGCGCTGAAGGGGTATACCTTGAGGAAAGCCGGACGAGACCTGAAAGCTGCGACGGATGTAGCGCTGGTCGGATTGCCGCAGGGGATGGCATTCGCGGCTATGGCCGGGTTGGACAGCATATACGGGATTATGGCAGCAACCGTGGGTACTTTTTTAGCACCGTTGTTTACACGGTGTGAGCTTACAGTCAGTGGTCCGAGCAATGCGACCGCCTTTATGTTGGCAGGTTTTCTGATGGTAGCTGCGCCGGTGATACAGAGTAATCCGCAGATATACGTACCCCTCATTGTATTTATAGCCGGGGCATTGTGTGTGATAGGCGCTTTTATCAAGGCCACGGAATTGTTGCAATTTGTGAGTCGGAGCGTACTGGTCGGATATGTAACCGGAGCCGCTACGTTGATCATAGCTTCTCAGTTGCGTTACGTATTAGGTATACACGACGTAGACGCCGGAAGCAGTTTTTACTCGATGCTTTGTGCCATATTGAATAACACGGACAAAATACAATGGCAACCGGTCGTATTGGGGGGGCTTACCCTTTTACTTTTCGTACCTTTGAAACGCTACATGAAATGGTTGCCGGCATTTGCCACCATACTTGTTGTGATGAGCTTACTGAACATGCTGTTGGTCGGCGAGGGTTTCGGTGAGGTGCGAATGTTGAAGGACTTTACCATGAAGGATTTAGTATGCACGCCACCGGCTTTCGGCATGGTGGTGGGGCATTTGGGGGAGCTGCTGCCCATAGCCATCGGGGTTGCCTTCCTTTCCGCATTGGAGCAAACGGTGATGAGCAAAACTATCTCCGCGAAATTAGGGGAAGCTGTTCATTTGAATCAGGACACCTTCGCGGTGGGCATGGCCAATATCGGGTCAGCCTTTACCACATCATTGCCGTGTTCCGCGTCACTTACACGCTCTATGCTCAACTATCGTTCCGGAGCCGCTACACGATTCTCCGGAATATTTTGCGGACTCATCTGCTTAGGTATCACCCTTATTCTGGCGAATGTACCCCTAATTTCTCGTATTCCGCACTGCGTGTTAGCCGCCTTAGTATTGGCTAATGCCATAAGCCTATACGATACCAAATTGTTACGTATATGCTATCGTTCAACCCCCGGAGATGCCGTTGTACTCGTATGCACCTTTATAGCGGCCTTGATGCTGCCCCTGCACATAGCTATCTTTTTCGGGGTTATTATTTCGGTTTCGGTCTTTTTACGCAAAGCCGCTAAACCTGAGCTCGTGGAATATACTCTCGATGATAGAGGAACTCTATTGCAAATGACCGACAGCTCGCAGAGGTTACCTCAGATATCTATTGTACACGTAGAAGGCGACCTCTTTTTCGGAGCCGCCGACCTCTTTCGAAAACAAGTAACCCGCATAGCCGAAGACCCCGATTTAGCCGTTATCATACTACGCATGCGCAATGCGCGGAATCTGGACGCCACATCGGTTTGCGCTCTGGAAGAACTTATACGATTTACACGGGAAAACGGTCGCCATATCATCATATCCGGTGCCGGTAGAGAGGTATTTCGCATATTACGAAAAAGCGGAGCTTTAGAGTTGTTACAGGAAAATACAGGACCGGGTGAAAGTAATTTCTTTCTCCTAGAACCCCGCAACCCCAATATGTCTACACGTCGAGCTCTCATGCGAGCTCAGCAGCTCCTAGGATGTCGAGACGCAAATATCTCAATATTTACAACACAAAATACAGGAGGAGCGTAATAAGTTACCATGCAAAAGGAAGAGATAAAGGAGTTCGGGGAATTACTTTTGGGATGGTATAAGGTGCATCGACGCGATTACCCGTGGAGACGGACGAGTGATCCGTGGGCTATTCTTGTGAGTGAGATGATGCTGCAGCAGACCACTATACCGACTGTATTGACGCGTTACGAAAAATGGATGAATCTGTACCCCACGCCGGCGGCACTGGCAAACGCGGGTGAACAGGAAGCTCTGCGCTCTTGGGAGGGGTTGGGATACTACAGACGCGTAAAATCACTACGCGCTATTGCTCAGGTCATTACGGAAAAATACGGGGGAAAATTCCCGGAGGAGGAGTCGGCACTTAAGGCGTTACCCGGTATAGGTCCGTACACGGCGGCGGCTGTAATGAGTTTTGCCTTCAACCGTGCCGCCCCGGTCGTGGATGCCAATGTCGCCCGTGTCCTAGCGCGAATTGCTGACGATGCGACACCCATAGACACAGGGGAGGGACGCAGGTTGCTGCGGGAACGAGCTGCGGAGCTGATGAATTACCGAGAGCCACGCGATTACAACTCCGCGCTCATGGAATTGGGACAGGCAATCTGTACCCCCAGCGTGCCGAGCTGCTCCGTCTGTCCGGTACGTTCATGTTGTAGGGCACGAACACCGGAAAAGCTACCGGTTAAGGTACACGTACCCGAAGTGCTTCCTGCTGAACATTGGGATATTTGGTTGTTTACCGACCGGGGGCTTCTCATGGAACAACAGGCAAACGGTACACGCCATGCCGGTATGTATCGCCTACCGCGTCGCACGCGTGACTACGCTCTTACCCTCCCTCATATATGCGATCAGCATTACGCGGTTACCCGCTACAAAGTAACACGTCATCTCTATCGTGCGCCCGATACGGAAATTATTATGCCTACTGAGCAGTTTATAGCTGTAGAACAACTGGATACAGTCCCCATGGCTTCCCCCGATCGAAAAATTGTCAAAAAAATGGTCGGCACTGAACCGCTGCCCCACCGCGATGCCCAAGTCTTCCCTACCACACCCGCCTCTCCCTGCCGCTAAACCGCTGCTCACCACATACCCGGCGGGCATGTTCCGTGGAGGGATCGCGCAACGGTGCGCGCATTATTTGTAAATCAAAAATCTA
>CAZJIH010000053.1:0-14277 GCA_964545935.1 uncultured Akkermansia sp.
CTGCTCTTGCCTCCCCACCGCAATGCCCACCACACCCGCCCCCCTGCCGCATTTTAGATTTTAGATTTTAGATTTTAGATTTTAGATTTTAGATTTTAGATTTTAGATTTTTGATTTTAGATTTTTGATTTTAGATTTTAGATTTTAGATTTTAGATTTTAGATTTTAGATTTTAGATTTTTGATTTTTGATTTTTGATTTTTGATTTTTGATTTTTGATTTTTGATTTTTGATTGAAGAATAATGCGCGCTCCGTTGCGCGTCCCACCGCGGAAACGAGCCCGCCGGGTGTGTGGTGTGCCACAGCTTGGCGGCAGGGAACGGCAGGAGTGGTGGGAAGGACTTTTGGGGTTTTGATTTTAGATTTTTGATTTGGGTACTTCTAAAAACTCTCCTTTTTACGGGAAAACATGACCGATTCCTGCAAAAGCGGTGTGTAAACCTGCTATAGAAAACTGTTCCCACATGCCTTTTGAGCATACCTCTGCATTAATTGTCCTTCCGTAACTTACTAAAATTAAACGCATTTTGTTTTATTAACACAGTAAGCACAGCGAGCCGGTCAAAGGAACTTTGTTTAATCCGAGTGATAGGCACAATGCACCTCCACACGCGGGCTATTAGTTTTAGAAGTACCCGATCAAGAAGAACAAAAGTGTTTCCCACCTCTCTCTTCGCTCTCTACCGCTGAACCGCTGCC
Source organism: uncultured Akkermansia sp. (assembly GCA_964545935.1). GTDB lineage: Bacteria > Verrucomicrobiota > Verrucomicrobiia > Verrucomicrobiales > Akkermansiaceae > Akkermansia. The sequence goes on from CAZJIH010000053.1 coordinate 701, forward strand.
CACTACATACCCGGAGGGCTCCTTACGCGGTGGGACGCGCAACGGAGCGCGCATTATTTGCAAATCAAAAATCTAAAATGCGGAGGGGAGGAGGGCATTTGCGGAGGGACTGCGGTTCAGTCTTGTCATAAGTGTAAAAGTATGATAAAATGGTGCGTGTGGGCAAAAAAATGAGTGAGCGAGAGATAGCGAATGTATTAGCGGAGCGCTACGCATCTCCTGCGATGCGGGAGATATGGAGTGCGGAGGGTCGTATCGTGATGGAACGCGAGATATGGATAGCTGTGATGAAAGCTCAGAGAGAACTCGGACTCGACATCCCGGCAGAAGCGATAGCCGACTATGAACGCGTTAAAAATGATGTATGCTTGGACAGGATAGCGGAGAGGGAGCGGAAGACACGGCACGATGTAAAGGCGCGAATTGAGGAATTTTGTGAATTAGCCGGACAGCAGCACATACACAAAGGGATGACGAGTCGCGATTTAACGGAGAATGTGGAGCAGATGCAGATATGGCGTTCGATGCGTTTGGTACGAGATAAAGCGATAGCTGCTTTGGCACGCATGGCGGCAAGGGCGCTGGAATGGAAAGAAGTCATCTTTGTAGCGCGAACTCACAATGTGGCAGCGCAGGCAAGTACCATCGGAAAACGCGTAGCTATGTTCGGTGAAGAACTCATACACTGGGTATATGCGTGGATGAGTGTCATGGAACGTTACCGCGTACGCGGTCTTAAGGGAGCTGTCGGTACACAGCTGGACCAACTTTCGCTCTTCGGACGCGACCCGCAGGCTGTCGCACGATTGGAAGAGCGTATTTGCGAGCACCTTGGAATCACATCCAAGTGGACGAATGTGGGGCAGGTCTATCCGCGGTCATTGGATTTTGAAGTGGTGGCAGCTTTGGTCGGTCTGGCGAGTGCGCCGAGCAGCTTCTGCACGACTTGGCGACTCATGGTCGGGCACGAGCTCGGTACGGAAGGATTTGCGAAAGGACAAACCGGTTCCAGTGCGATGCCGCATAAAATGAATCCACGCTCCTGTGAACGAATCAACGGCTTCCACACTATCCTTAAGGGACTTTTGAGCATGGCGGCGGGTTTAACAGGTAACCAATGGAATGAGGGGGATGTCTCGTGCTCGGTAGTAAGGCGTTGTCTTCTACCGAACGCTTTTTTCGCAATAGATGGTTTACTGGAAACTTTCCTTACCGTACTCGGGCAGATGCAGATATTCCCGACTGTGGTACGAGCGGAATGGGAACGGTATTTGCCGTTTTTGATGACCACAACTATCCTGATGGCGGCAGTTCAAAAAGGAGTAGGACGCGAGGAAGCACACGAAATTATTAAAGAGCACGCCATTGCCGTATCGGAAGCTTTACGTAGCGGTGAACTGACGCACAATGATTTACCGGAACGTTTAGCGGCTGACCCGCGTCTCCGCCTTACACACGATGAAATCTTCTCTATTTACAACGAACATGCCGGCGATACCGGTACGGCAATCGCTCAGACGGATGCTTTTTGCAATATGGTTCAAACACTTTCTGCCCAATACCCGGAGGCTGCTCTTTATTCACCGGGAGAAATACTTTAATAAACATATACTATGAATCGCACAGGAAGAAATACAGTCCGATACAGATACGGTAAATATCGTGTAGCCCTTGCCGGAGTACGGGAAGGGAACCTTGATGCCGAGGTACTCGATAACAACACCATCCGGCTTACCACGCCGGAGGGAGTACGGGAAATACCCATACCACCGCCTCCGGAAGAAGTACCGGAGTGGCATAGCGAGGAGTTTCCCGTGTTAAATGCCATGTACGCTCTAGCCGCGCGCGAAGTCCTCTCGAATCGCAATGAACAGGGAATCCTCACAGCCGGAGAATCTTGGGATACCGCATGGACACGGGATATCGCCTTTGCTACTGCTCTCGGCGCTCATTTTGCGGCTCCCGAGGAGTGTCGCCGTACATTGAAAAGTCGTGTAAAAAACGGAGTTATCGTGCAGGACACAGGTACCGGCGGTGGATGGCCGGTATCTACCGATCGCGTATCGTGGGCTCTCGGCGCGTGGTCTTGTTACCTAGCTGACGGGAATCAGGATTGGCTAGAGTTTTCTATCAATACCTTAATTGCTACCCTCAACCAAGATGCAGAAGTCCTGCCAGTCAAGTATCTTATACCCGGGGAAACAAGTTTCTTAGACTGGCGGGAACAGAGTTACCCTCGGGGCATGACTCCCGCGGAAATAGGTTCTTCATACGCTCTGAGTACCAATGTTTTACATTACCTCGCGCGTAAAATACTAGCGCGTATGCTCGCGATAGCCGGGCGCACCGAAGAAGCCGCGGAGTACGCGAAAGCCGCAGAGAAATTAGGGGACCTCACCAACATCTATTTCCACCGCCCCAATAGTTGCAAATACGCGATGTATCTGACACCGGACGGTGTGCAAGACCCCCATGTTGATTCGTTGGCTGTGGCATTAGCTGTGCTCGGCGACCTAGCCGGTCGAGGAGCGGATAAAACACTACAGGCTTTGGAACGCACGATTTATGGAATTCCGGTACTGGCGCCCTTCAGACCCGATGTGGAGCAGGTATACCATAATTTGGCGATATGGCCCTTTGTAGAGGCGTTTGTGATGTTAGCCTTCGCGAAGCAACGAAATATCCATGGCGTAGAATTTTGCGCGATGAGCATGTTACGTGCGGCTATGCTCAATGTAACTAATAAGGAAAATATACATGCCCAGACCGGCAATGCGGCAGATACGGTAAGTAACTCAGATGCTCAACTATGGAGCGCCGCCGGTATGCTGGCTTTCTTCTACCGCGTACTACTCGGTATCAGGTTGAATGAGGATTATGTTACCTTTGCTCCCTGTATCCCGCAAAGTTTAGCGGATACCCACACTCTGCGCGGTTTACGCATTCGTGATATGGTGCTTGATGTGAAGGTTACCGGGTGGGGGTCTAAAGTCGAAATGTTAGTAGACGGAATGCCGAGCACACCGTGTCTCCCGCTTGATACTGTGGGTCGCGTGCGGATTGAGTTAAAAGTGGTACCTGTTATCGGGCGAGACCTCGGAAGAACGTATACCATACGACGCACATTGCAGGGATTGGCAACCCCTGTGTGGTCTCCGGACTCAACAACGGAGGTGTTGCGGTGGTACCCTGTCCCGGGTGCTAAGAATTACTCTGTCACGTACAACGGCAGGTTCATGCGCGTAGTTACAAAACCGAGGCTTTTCGTATCTCACAGTCACCGTGTCCGTTACCGAGCATACCGTGTCCAAGCTTTTTGCGGTAACAAATTTTCTTCTCCGAGTATGCCGTTCGAGTACATCTCGCCTAAGGCTCTTCATGTCGCTCAACCTCTTCGTATCGGAGACACTGAACAGTCATACTCAGTTGAAAATCAACAAGCTTGGCTCGATACTCGTCCTTGCACAAGTGTGTTGACATACGAGAAGATGCAACTCGAAGGCGGGCGTTACGGTATACGTGTCTCTTATTGCAATGCTACAGCATCTTTGCGTGATGCGGATACCTGTGCCTTGCGTGAGTTACATGTCGATGGCAATTTTATCGGGGTAATGGTTTTCCCTCACAATACAGAACAGGATCAGTGGGATGACTACGCCCTTTCTGCCATGCTAGAATGTCAACTCGCACCCGGTGAACACCAATTTTCTCTCCATTTTACTCCACGGTGTACCAATATGAACGGTAGCGTGAATCAGTGTATGGTGCGTCAAATGCAGATTATTCGTCTGGAATAAGAATCCTCCCACGCCACACAGGGGTATCATTTTCACGGAAGCCTAGGTCTCGCTCCGCGCGATTTTCTTTCCCTTCTCCCCGTCCATCTTCCTGCCGCAAAGACATCGTCCTCACTCTTTTATTTTATCGGGACAGGTATGGACGTGAGCGGCGGGCTTGACACTTCCCGGAGTTCAGGGTATACTTAACTCATGGCAACGACGACAGAACTCATCATCATCGGAGGGGGACCGGCGGGCTATGTAGGAGCCATTCGTGCGGCACAATTAGGGAAAAAGGTAATATGTGTAGAAAGGGAACGTGTGGGGGGAACGTGTTTGAATTGGGGGTGCATACCCACTAAGGCTTTGTTGGAGAGCGCGGAGATGTACCGCCGGATGTCGCAGAATGCGAACGCGTTCGGTATCAAAGCGCAGGGAGTTGAGGTAGATTGGTCGGCGGTGGTAGCGAGGTCACGGGCAGTGAGTGACCGGCTGTGCTCGGGGATCGAGTATCTCTTCAAAAAACACGGTATTGAACGGGTAGAAGGAACAGCGCGTCTGCTCGGTCCGGGGGAAGTGGAAGTTACAGCAGCCGATGGCACGGTAACTCGCTTAGAGGCACCGAAAATCCTCCTTGCTACCGGGGCTCGTACACGCGATATACCGGCATTTCCGATGGATGGAAAACGTATCATCGGCAGTAAGGACGCGCTCACTCTGCCCCATGTACCGCAGAGTATGCTCGTCATCGGCAGCGGCGCTATCGGTTCCGAATTTTCTTACATGTACAATTGCGTAGGTACGAAAGTTACTCTCGTAGAGGCACTACCGAATCTTCTTCCCAACGAGGATGATGAAGTGAGCAAACAGATGGAACGCGCGTTTAAGAAACGCGGAATTACCTGCTTAACCGGTGCGAAGGTGGAGAGTGTAACCTGTACGGACAGCGGTGTGCAGGCGTACATCACTCGTCCGGGCAAACCGGATAGTACTGTAGAGGCTGAGGTATGTCTCGTCGCGGTCGGGGTAGTGCCGGTAGTACCGGAAGCGCATGGTCTGCAGCTCACAGACCGTGGATTTGTGCGGGTTAATGAACGCTACGAAACAAATCTGCCCGGAGTTTATGCGGCAGGTGATTGCATCGGTGGTGTTATGTTGGCGCATGCGGCGAGTTATGAAGCTGTGCAGGCAGTGGAAGGAATGTTTCTACCGAATGCCGAGCCCAAAAAAGCTACCCTCGTGCCGGGCTGCACGTATTGCCATCCTCAGGTCGCTAGTGTCGGGAAACGCGAGCGCGAGCTTAAACAAGCCGGTACGCCTTACAAAGTCGGTAAGTTCCCCTTTCAGGCCATCGGACGCGCTGTCGCCGCAGGCGAAACGGAGGGTTTTGTCAAATTACTTTTCGGTGCCGAACACGGGGAGTTGCTCGGCGCTCATATTGTAGGTGAAGGCGCAACGGAGCTTATCTCCGCTCCTCAATTGGGAATTTCGTCTGAGTTGACTGATGAGGACCTCCATGCCATGATCTTCGCGCATCCTACCCTCTCTGAAGCTATTCATGAAGCTACTTTAGCTGCCGATGGTATTCAAATCCACATGTAACTTACTACACCGAGAAGTCCTATAATTGTCGAATAATCGCAATGGCACGTAAATTTTACTACGATACCGGAGAAAAGAAAGCCGGTCCGGTGAGTGGGGACGAGCTTCTGCAACTACGTGACCGTGGTATTATCGATAGCGATACTTGGGTGCGCGAGGGTAAGTCTCCTACTTGGCGGAAAATAACTGCTATTGACCTCCGTAAAGAAGAAGAAGAAGCCGCTAATCCTTCCCTCTGGCGTATCTTTACGAAACACCTCAGTTGGAGTTCTATCATCCTCCTCGTCGCGGTGCTGGCAGTTATTGCCGTCCTAGTCGTCGGCTTTTTTTGGATCGCGTGGCCTTTCTTCCTCCTCGTTTTTGTGCTGTGGATCATCAAACGAATCAGCAAATGATGTATCACATAACTTATTTTACGTCAATGTGTCTGAATCTTAATGCAGGACTCCCGTCGCACGGAAAAATGGGGTCAGAGACGAAAAAAAGCTTGCAAATGGGAAAAAGCAGGAGTACAATACCCCCGCCTTCTGAAGGCAATTTGTTGGAGCTTCAATAATTATTAAACAAAAATTAGGATTTCATACTATGAGTGAAATTAACGTCAGCGATTTCAAAACGAGCGAGAATGATACCGGTTCTACCGGTTTTCAGGTTGCCGTATTGACAAAGCGTATTGCTCACCTTACTGAGCATCTTACGGAACATAAACATGACCATGCTTCGCGGCGGGGTCTCCTCATGATGGTGGCTAAGCGTCGTAAGCTCTTGGATTATGCCAAGCGCACAAAGCCGGATTTGTATAGCGACCTTCTGAAGCGTCTTTCCCTGCGCCGATAAAGTCCCTCACTCTCTCCGTAGCAGCTCCTCCCCACCTGCGGCGTTACCTCTGTCCTCGGGTCCGAGTCTTTCTCGGGTAATCGGTACAGTGCCGCTTTCCGTGCGGTTTGCACACTTCCCCTGCACCACAGGGGTATCACAATTTTACGTAAGTCCGGATTCACTCCCCACGCGGTTTTTCCGCTTTGCTCCCCGCGTAACCCTGTCGCGCACGGTTCTTTTACTTTGCCCTCCGTACCTCGTATCAGGAAACTATTCCGTCCCGTATTTGTAGGACTCTATCACCGCGACCGGCTATTTGCGCATCGTGTGTAACGGTGACGAGTGTTTTTCCCTGTTCATCTGCCAAGGAAAAGAGGAGGTCCAAGACTTGGGAACCGTTACGGGAATCGAGATTACCGGTAGGTTCATCCGCAAATATGATAGCTGGATCGTGGGCGAGAGCGCGGACAATCGCGACTCGTTGTTGTTCGCCGCCGGACAATTCGGAGGGGAGGTGGTGCATGCGGTCAGCGAGTCCGACACGTTCCAAGAGAGCGACTACACGCTCAGTTGCTTCTCGACCGGCTATAGCTGTGGCGAGGGACGCGTTTTCCAGTGCCGTTAATTCCGGCATCAACATATAATTTTGAAAAATAAATCCCATCATTTTATTACGGAAGCGCGCCCTCTTGCGTAGGCTGAGCTGATAAATATCCGTACCCTGCACGAGAACCTGCCCCTGCTGAGGTTGCTCAAGCCCCGCTAGGGTATACATGAGCGTTGTTTTGCCGGCTCCGCTCGGTCCGCACAAAATAACCTTTTCACCGGGTCGGATGTGTAAACTCAGTCCGTGTAGTACTTCTATTTTTTTACGTCCTATAGAATAACTGCGGTGCAGATCAGTGGCTTTTATCATGAGTGTACAGGAATTTGAATGTTATCAATGAGTCGCACATCCCCGAAATAAACAGCTGCCGCGAGCACAGCGGCGCGATCCTCCGTATACCTCCCCGTAACCGGTTGTAAATTCATAGCATCGACCATCTGTACGTAGTCTATCCGCACTCCGGGGAGGGTACGTAACTCCCTCCGCGCCATTTCACAGACTTCCTCAGCCGTCAAACGGTCGGTGTACGCGCGGACAGCCGCCCGCAGGCTCGCGTACAACCGCGGGGCCTGTTCGCGTTGTTCTTTGCTCAGGCGAACATTGCGGCTCGACACCGCCAAGCCGTCCCTCTCGCGTATGATGGGTACGGCATGCAACACGATGGGGAAGTCGAGCTCCCTCACCAAGCGCCGTAGTATTGCCAATTGCTGGTAATCTTTTTCGCCGAAAACTGCGTCTGTGGGTTGTACCAAGTTGAAAAGTTTGCTGACTACCAAGCAGACTCCGTCGAAATGCCCCGGACGACTCGCGCCGCAAAGCACACGTGAAAGTTCGGTTTCACGCACAACGATAGAACGCTCCGCTTCGTACATCTCACCGATTTCCGGCATGAACAAAATATCTACCCCACTTTCTTTGCACAGTCGGATATCCTGTTCCGGTGTACGCGGGTACGTTTGAAGGTCAGTCGCTTGATTAAATTGCGTGGGGTTCAGAAAAACGGACACTACCACTTTTCCGGCGTCCCCGGCTATTTCTCGAGCTCTCATGAACAACGCCTTATGCCCCGCGTGCAGCGCACCCATCGTCGGTACCAGTACACGCTTTCCTTCCCCTGCCATCTTCAATTCTTCCCTCAACCCCTTCTTTGTCGTCTCCCTTATCATGCCCCACAAGTATACCACGCCTTCCCTAATCGTCAATAAAAAATAGAACAGCAAAAGCATGGTGTGTGGCGGAGTTTGTATGCTTGCATTGTGGGGGATAGTGGTGTAGAATTGCGAACATGCAGGGGAAATTACACATTGTTGTTTTGTCGGTTCTGACACTCATTTTATGTAGCGGATGCGCGTCTTGGTTTTCTCAAAAATCCGGCGATAATGAATCTCAGAAGGAGGAAAAGAAGACGCTGCCACCGCTTCATTTAGGGGCTGTGCACCAGGTCTATCCCGCACAAAAGTTTGCTGTTTTGCGTATCATCGGTCCCATCCCTTCTCCCGGAACTACGTTAATTTCACACCCGGCAGATGGTTCTACCTCGCGTATCGGCAATCTCATGGTGTCAGAAAATAGTTCTCCACGTAATGGTATGCTTATAGCGGATATCCGTTCCGGTTCCGTTGTAAGCGGCGACCGTGTCTTCCTTTACCGCAATATCGCACCTCCCGATGAATCCGATCTCGAAAAAGCTCGTTCCCCAAAATCTAACTCCGCACAGGCTACTCTCCCCAAACCTCCCCCACTTCAAATACGTACTACATCGCCTACCCAAACTGAATCTCACCCTAAAACTGCCCCGGATGAAGACGACCCTGTAGTAGAATCTCCCCCCTTACCGGAGGAGCTCCCCGATTCCAATCCCCCGGCGTCTACCACCCCCGACGGCTCACCCGCCGAGCCCACCGCGCCTTCTTCTACTACCCCCCACAAACGTCCGGATTATATCGATGAAATCCCCGACGATATTAACGGGTGGAACTGAACCGCTGCTCCTGCCGCCCCGCCACAATGCCCACCGCGCCTTCCCCCCCTCCGCATTTTTGATTTTTGATTTTAGATTTTTGATTTGCAAATAATGCGCGCTCCGTTGCGCGGTCCCTCCGCGGAAACGAGCCCACCGCCGACGCAAGCGGTGAGCAACGGTTCAGCGGCAGGGAGCGGAGGACGGGGTGGGAAGGACTTTTTGTGTTTTTGATTTTTGATTTTTGATTGAGACAAGTGCGCGCTCCGTTGCGCATCCCACCGCGGGAGAAGCCCGCCGACGCAAGCAGTGCTTCCCAGCTTTGCTTCGTAACTAACTTCCGATCCCTGCGTCACGGCGGCGCCACCACTTCCCAATCGTCAATCTAAAATCGTAAATGCAGCGAGGAGGTGGGCACCACGGTGGGGCAGCGGTTCAGTGGTGGGAATGCTTTTGGGATTTTTTTTTGATTGAAAATAGTGGCGCTGCCATAGCGCAAGAATTTTTTACGATGCAAAGCCGGGAAGAAACGCACGAGATAGGAGGGGACATCTTCGTGGAGGGACGCGCAACGGAGCGCGCCCCGCCATGCACCCCTCCGCTGCGGAGCTAGGGACAGCCCTGTGCGCAGCGGAAAAGGCATTTTCGCGGCGGAGGCGCCAACGTAGGTACCTAAAACTTCAAGTTATCTCTGCGGTCTAAGTACATCATCACCGGCATGATCCTTCGCAATATATTCACGCCAGTGGGCTATTACACCCCGAGACCCGGATGCATAATTGGAGACAAGCACCTCGCCGGTATTTTTCACAATGACAGCATAGGGAATACCGTCCGGGCGTACGAACCCGGGAAGATTTCCTCCTTCCTCCACCATAATACCTGCGAAGGGTGCCTTGAAATTTTTTAGGTAAGCTTCAGCTTTTTCGCGTGTTCGATCGCATCCCAGCAAAACGATTTCCACACCCTTTTCTTTCATCTCGGCGTAATCTGCCACAATCTTGGGCATTTCAGCACGACATGGAGGACACCAACTCGCTGAATACAAGTAAATATAATACCTTGCCTCCGTATTCGGTTGTGCATTAAAGAAATTAAGCTTACGAAGTTGGTTGGCTACGGCGTGCCCCTCAACCACCTGTGTAGAAGTATCTGCCTGCGGTGCAGCTCCCTCGCCCTTGCTACCATCTTGCTCCTTAGCAGGTGCCGGCTGTGCAGATTCTATTACCATCGGATCAGTCATTTTGCCGGTAACATAATCCTTCCAATGGGTCATGACACCATCCGGTCCGGCTGCTATATTGGCTGCGACTATTTTCCCAGTATTCGTCACTATGATCGCATAGGGAACCATAGGTCCGTGAAGTTTAATACCTGCGATGAGTCCGGGAAGGTATTTGTAATTCTGTCCCCAAGCACCGGGAAAAGGAGCATTAAAATCTTTCATAAATTGTACAGCTTTCTCTTTTTCATGATCACAACTGAGCATCACTACTTCCACACCCAGCTCCTTCATTTCGGCATAATCCTTGACAATTTGCGGCATCTCTGCACGACACGGAGAACACCAACTCGCTGAACACAAATAAATATAAAATTTTGCATCCAAATTCGGCTGTACACCATTGAAGTAAGTAAGCTTGGCGAGCTCGCTGGATACTGCATGTTCATCGACAGGAGGAGCCAGCTGCGCAGGCGCCAAGACCGCTGCTGTTCGCGCACCAGTTTCCGGCGCATTTGCCTCACCCTGTGCCATCAAGCTACCACACGCAGCTACCACAACTGCTCCCCACCCCCATTGAAACAAATGTGTAATATTCATAACGACGCCATTTTATCAGAGGGCAACAACATTTCAAGCAAAAAAGTAGAACGTGACATGATTTCTACACCTGTCCCAATAAAATTTTAGAAAATCGCTGCAATGCTATTTTCCATGCGTGTTACAGACGCTCTGCGTACCAAGGCGGCTTCAACCTCACGGATGCATGGATGAGTATCCAAGCTGCCATCTTGTTGGTTTTGCAACCTCTGGCATCTCTATCGGGCGGCTGTGAGCTAAAATCAAAAAGGCTGGGATGCGCTGCGGTAGACATTGAGACGGGACTTAGAAAACTGTGGTACCGTGTCAATTTTCCTTGCGTAAATCCGGAAAGGGTAGTAAACTTATGCAAGATATGTGGACAGGAAGATTCAGACAGGCGATCGCAGACACTGTGCTGAAGTACAGTGAATCAGTGACTTATGATTGGCGATTATACCGGCAGGACATAGCGGGTTCGGTGGCGCATGCGCGTGCGCAAATGAAAGCCGGACTTCTTACCGAGGAGGAATTTCGTGCCATTGAACAAGGATTGACGGATATTTTGAACGATATAGAAGCCGGACGTTTCCCTTGGGATAGTAAGCTTGAGGATGTACACATGAACATCGAAAGCGAGTTGACACGCCGCATCGGACCGACCGGCTCTAAGTTGCACACAGCTCGTTCCCGCAATGACCAAGTCGCCACGGATACTCGTCTTTATTGTCGCGACACGATTGACGGCGTATTGCAGGCACTACGCGGTATGCAGAAGGTGTTGGTCGACAAGGCTGAGCAGTACGCGGACGTCCGCGTCCCGGGGTACACGCACCTCCAACGGGCACAGCCCGTGACAATGGCGCACCATCTGCTCGCATACGTCGAGATGCTGCAGCGGGATGCCCAACGTTTCCGAGATTGTCGCCGTCGCCTGAATATATGTCCCTTGGGTTCCGGGGCTATAGCCGGTTCAACCATCAACCTTGACCGCGAAGCTATCGCGGCTGAGTTGGGATTTGACGGTATAACGCTGAATTCGATGGATGCCATCGCCGACCGCGATTACGTCGCGGAAGTCCTTTTCTGTCTGGCGCTGACCGGTGCGCACCTGAGCCGGTTGAGCGAAGATCTTGTGCTCTGGAGTAGCGCTGAATTCGGGTATTGTACCCTGTCGGACGCGTATACGACCGGTTCGAGTCTCATGCCCCAAAAGAAGAACCCGGATGTCTGTGAATTAACACGCGGGAAAACCGGACGACTTTACGGGAATTTGTTTAGCGTGTTGGTAGCACTTAAAGGGTTACCGCTGACGTATAATCGTGACCTTCAGGAAGACAAGGAACCGCTCTTTGATTCCTTCGATACCGTTTTACATGCCTTAGCGGTCAACACCGAAATGATAGCGACCATGAGTATAAACAGGGAACGCTGCGCGGCGGCAGTGGCGGACCCCTTGCTACTTGCCACGGACTTAGCGGATTATCTCGTACGCCGGGGTGTCCCCTTCCGAAAAGCCCATGAGTTGGTGGGGCAAGCCGTGGCTCTGTCGGAAAAAGAAGGGGTGTTCCTTACGCAGCTCAGCTCGGAACAACTCCGCGGCATATCTCCGGATTTCGGTGATGATGCCCTCGCGCAACTTACCCTTGACCGAGCGTTCGCATTACGTACCAACCCCGGTTCCCCCAACACTCAACGTACCGCCGAACGTATCGCCTATTGGAGAACAACACTTACGGAAGAGGGAGAAGAAGCTGCCGATAAGGAGCGGGCGTAAAACCTAGGACGAGACGCAGGGCTTCCCGAATCCGCTCGTGTACGACCTGTGTACTCGCGTCGGCACTCAACCGATGCCACCATGGCATGGACATGCCGGCGTATGCCTGTGCCACGGTGCGTAAGAATTCGCCCTGCTCAAAAGCGTCGACACTTTGACCGCGAGCCGCCACACGTTGCAAGGCAACCTCCGTCGGTATATCCAACCACAATGCTAAATCCGGTGCCGGAGCAAATTTTTCATTGCGTCGCCGGATGTCATCAGGGTCTATCCCGGCAGCTCCTTGGTATGCCATCATCGACGGATAATAGCGGTCCAGTAAGACCCAGCTTCCGCTCTCCAGTGCCGGGAGTATCACTCGCTGTACGTGTTCCTGCCGATCTTTCAATAAATAATCCACCTCCACATCTACGGGTAACCTCTTACCCGCAGCAGCCGCTGCCCTCACCCTCCTCCCCCATTCCCCATCCGTCGGCTCCCGCCCCGCTACCACTTGTAGACCACTCCCCTCCAAATAAACACGAAGCAATTGAAATTGCGTAGATTTCCCGGCGCCGTCCACCCCTTCCAATACTATGAGTTTTCCTCGTGCTCTTCGTGTCATGCGCCGTATTCTACCATAATTTCCTTCACACGACAAGCCGGATCAATAAGGGGAACTCTGCGGCAGGGAAATGCGGGGGGAGAGCAGGTACGAGGAACGAAGTACGACGCACGAGGTCAAACAGTTAGGCGCAACGGAGTTGCGCGAGCACGGCGGGCGGAAGCAAAGCCGAAACGATGCGTGGGAACCAAATCCATGCACCTGTGTGGTTGAAGCCCACTTGGTACGCAGAGCGTCTGTAACACGCATGGGAATTAGCTTTACGGCGATTTTCGAAATTTTGATCGGGACAGGTGTGTTTCATTGCGAGTTTGCCACTTTATGTCCCTGTTTTTAGAAAATAATTTATATAAATGCTTATTCTCTTCCAATACATCCTATTCTCTTCCCAACTCTTACTCACATATACCCCCCCATCCATACGCCTGATTCCCCTCTCCCTCCCCCATGTGCGACGTGTCAAATTCCTTAAATAAATACGGGCTTGCGTGCTGCGCTCCCTCCACCGCCGCACTAAAATCCACCCCCGGCGCCGCTACAAATCCATTCCCCATCACCTTCACCCCTCCCTCCGGTACATCCTCCGCCGCCATACTCACTCCCTCATTTTCTTTACCTTTTTTGCCTT